>CAXMPG010000147.1:0-26517 GCA_964195485.1 uncultured Desulfobacterales bacterium | reverse complement strand
TTAACCATACGAGGTGCTTTTCCTGTTTTCAAATACGAACAAACCGATGCCCAAATTTCAGGATTTGATTTAGCAGCCACCTATAAGGTAACAGAACTATTTAATGTAACCGGAAAGTACAGCTACTTATATGGACATGAGCAGTCTGAAAATATTCCATTGGTGTATATGCCATCCAATAATTTATATACCGCAGTAAACTATCAGATACCCAAATTAGGAAAATTACAAAAGGTAGAATTACAAATCAGTAGTAGATTTGTCTTTGAGCAAAAAAATCTACTGCCTTCCCAAGATTTTGTTGCTCCACCACCATCATATCACCTTTTGGGATTAAAAGTATCGGCCGAAAAGCAGTTACCTAAACTTAGATTAAACATGTTTTTCAGGGCAGAGAATTTACTTAATGCGACTTATCGTGATTACCTTAATCGTCAAAGGTATTTTGCGGACGATTTAGGATTTAATTTAATAGTTGGATTGAATATTTCATTTTAATAAATCAACGGATATGGAAGAAGATACTCATTTAGCCGATCTATTGAGAGATCGAAAATTAAAAGCTACAACCACTCGTTTAGGTGTTCTTTCTGTAATTTCTGATTACCACAAAGCCATTCCTTTTTCGAAAATTCAAGATGCTCTTCATAACTTTGATCGGGTTACATTGTATCGTACCATTCATTCTTTAATGGAAAAAGGAATCATACATAAAGCATTGGTAGAAGGGAGTGAAACGTTTTACGCGATATGTAGTAATAATTGTTCCTCACATAGCCACAATCATAAGCACATTCATTTTAAATGTACTTCTTGTAAAGCGGTAACTTGTGTGGAAGCAGCGAACCCAATCAGTCTATCGATACCAGGTCATTTAATTGATAGTTTTGAAATTGAAGTGACCGGTGTTTGTGAGTCTTGTAATCATTGACCACTTCTTAATCTGTTTTTCGGCTACCGATAAAATTAGGCTTTTTTTGTTCGATTTTTCAATGGCGTATAAGGACTGACGAGCTATAAATATTCTGATGGATATTTTGTGGAGAGTTAAGTTAAGTGCGTGTTAGGTGTTGTTTTGAATCCTTTGTTAAATTCTTTTAATTAAAAAATTATAGCCAGTAAAATAAAACAAAAAGGGGAGGAGGTATTAATCTAAATAAAACTCAATTAAGCCTTCTGGGGCATCAAGCTTTAGTATTTTATTTTCTCGGTCAATTTCAAGAATGAAATTACCTAATACAGGAATCATTATTTCTTTTCCAGAAGAGTGGGTGATTTCAAAAACGTCCTGGGCTGGTGCTTCCATCACGTTTTCAAGAACTCCAATATCTCCATGAATTTTATCGGTTACTTTAAAACCAATTAATTCATCATTATAAAATTCATCACCTTGGGGTATAGGTTCAAATTCTTGAGGGAGGTACACTAATTTTCCTGAAATATCTTTGGCTTCTTGTTCTGTTTCAAGGTCATCAAAACTTACAATAGCAAATCCGTTGTTTTGGGGGTTAAAGTGAGTGAAAAAAAACGGAATCAGATTATTATTGATATCAATAAACACTGATTCCGGAATTTCAATAAGCTCTGCCGCAGGATGAGTAAATTTAATTTTCACAGCTCCTTTGAAACCGTGTGGGCGAATAATCTTGCCCAACTCAAAATAGTCAGCGAAAGCCATTACAGAAACTATGCTTCTGTTGTTGTTTCTTCTGAAGGAGCCTCAGTTTGGTCTTCAGGAGTTTCAGTTACCGCAGCAGCATCAGCTTCCGCTTTTACTCTTGCAGCTTCAGCAGCTAACTCAGCGTTTTTCTCCGCGTAAGCAGCAGCACGTTTTTCTTTGATTTCAGTCTCCGCTTTCAAAGCAGCTGCATTAGCTTCTCTTTTTGCTTTGTCTAAACCAGCAACTTTAGTGTCAACTTGTTTGCTTTTGTCATCCATCCATTTGTCAAACTTCGCAGTTGCTTGCTCTGGGGTCATTGCTCCTTTAGCCACACCTTTGTTAAGGTGGTTCATGAACATTACTCCTTTGTAGCTCAAAATTGCGCGACAAGTGTCAGTAGGTTGTGCACCCAATGTTAACCAATGCAAAGCACGTTCGAAATTCAAATCGATAATTGCAGGGTTTACGTTTGGATTGTATGTTCCAACTTTTTCAACAAATTTCCCATCACGAGGAGATCTTGAATCAGCAGCAACAATGTGATAAAAAGGACTTCTCTTTTTACCGTGTCTTTGTAATCTTAATTTTAATGGCATATAGCACTTTATTTTTGTGGAGTACGAAACTCCTATAAATAATGGCTGCAAAAGTGCGATTAACTTTTCGAAAATACAATAGGGTTTATGATTATTTTTTGGGAGTTAAATTGCTGATTATCTACATATATAAACCCCGTTTACAAATTAGTTTAGTTATTGGTTTTATTAGTCATTTATAAGGGTCTAGATTATCGGAATAATAACCTTGATTTGAAATCTAAAAGAATCTAATAATAGACGAGAACTTTAATTTAATTTTGAAGCCTTTAGGCACAGACATTGTATTGGTCGTGTTTTTAAACAAATACCAACGAATGAAGATAATCTACTATTTCATTATTTCTATGTTTTTATTGCTTGGAGCTGGTTGTTCAGGTTCTAAGAGTTATTCTAAAAAAGGAAGAAAATTACAAGAAGCAGGTCTTAATGATGAAGCGGCATCCTTTTATTTAAAGGCTTTACAACGGAATCAAAAAAATGTAGATGCTCGAATTGGATTAAAACAAACAGGACAGATCCAAATTGAAAAAACCTTAACCTCTTTTTATAAGGCCTATTCCGTTACCAATTACAAAGAAGCAGTTTACAAATACCAAGAGGCATTAACGCTGCAAAAAAGATACGGCTATTTTGTTGGTTTAGAGATTCCTCCTTATTACGAAGAATATTATACAGAGATGTTAGTGGTATACTTGGATGATAGGTACGAAGTAGCCAATGACTTATTGTACGATGAAAATTTTAACGATGCGAGTTTAATTTATAAAGAGATCTTAGAATTAGACTCGGAGTATAAAGATGTAAAAGAGCTTAGTATACAGTCTATTATAGAACCTTTGTACCGAAAAGGTGTCGCTTCTTTTTCGGCAGAAAAATATAGAAAGTGTTACAGTATAATGTCGAGTGTATTACTTCAAAAACCAATGTATAAGTCTGCGATTGACTATAAAGAAAGAGCTTTAGAAGAAGGCCAAATAGTTATCGCAATTTTAGAATTTCAAACAGCAGTTACCCGTAAAGCCGATTTAGCATCTACCATTCAAAGTGATGTGGTGAGTGGTTTAATTAGTGTAAAAGACCCCTTTCTAAGAGTTATTGACCGTTCTAATATGAATGAACTAATTGAGGAACAAAAAATTAATGTAAACTCGACCACATCAGGAAACTCTGCCATTAAAACCGGAGAATTGTTAGGAGCTAATATGCTTATTAAAGGTAAGGTTCTAGGTTATTCTACTCGAGGTGGTGAAATAAAAGGGATTCGTAAACAGGGTTTTGAGTCGTACCAGGTAAAAAAGGTGAATACAGAGACCAAGAAAACGTATTATGAAACGCGTTATAAAAGAGTGTATTACACGGAATATGAAGGAGTAAGAAGCGTTTTTATGGAAGTGCAATACCAAATGATCTCTGCGGAAACAGGAGAGGTGGTTAATTCTAATGTGCTACGAGAAGAAAAAAGTGATTACGTTAATTATGTGGTTTATAGCGGGAATTACAATAAACTATATGCCGGTAAATATTCCGGAAAAGGTTCTGGATATAAAAAAGGTGATGTGATTTATAAATCATATTCTCAGCAAAACAAATTGAAGAAAAAGGTTAAGTCCAGTAAAAGAACCTTAAAGTCGGAGCAAGAATTAGCTGCTAAGGCGGTAAATCAAATATCTAGTAATATTGTGCGTGCCATAAGCAGTTATAATCCAGATGAAAATTAAATTAATTACCATATCCGTCCTAATTTTCTCATTGGTAGGGATGACCAATTGTAGTTCTACCAAAACGGTTGTTGAGCCTACGTCTGCCTCGTTAGGAGTGAAACCTAAATGGGTAACCAACAGACCTACGGATCAAGGATATTATATTGGAATTGGTGTAGCTTCAAAAATAGCTAATCCAACTACGTTTTCTACGGTAGCACAGCGTAATGCCTTAAACGAATTAGCTTCATCTATTGAAGTTAAAGTGAAGTCAAATTCTATGCTTTTCTCATTTGAAAAACAAAATCAGTATCAGGATGATTTTAAGGAGTTTATTCAAGTTAAAACCAATCAGGAAGTAGAGAATTATGACCTAATTGCCGCCTGGGAAAACGATTATGAGTATTGGGTGTATTATAGATTGTCTATTGCGCAATACAAAAAGGATAAGCAAGCTAAAATTGATAAGGCCACTAATATGGCGATTAATTTTCTACAGCAAGGTGAAGAAGAATGGACCAAAGGATATTACCGTCAAGGTATGATGCACTTTTTTGACGCGCTAGAACCGATCAAGCCTTATTTAGGAGAACCGCTCCCAGTAACTATGAATGGGAGTAAAGATGTGTTTTTAGGAAATTATATTTTAGCTCAAATATCTCAAGGGGTTCGAGAGTTTCAGATTGCTCCAGAAAATGCCGATTTAGAAGTGTCTTGGGGAGGAAGTATTTCTTCTAAAGGTTTAACCTTTAATGTTACGGATAGAGATGGAAATGCTTTAGGACAAATCCCAGTGAATTTTGTGTATTCTGAAGGTATAATTAGACCTAGAGAATCATTGAGCGGTTTGAATGGAACAGTGTTTACCGAAATTAAAAAATTGACGAGTACGGATAATTTGCAAGAAGTAACGGCCGAAATAGATTTTCAAACCATGATACTTGGAAATAAAAGACCGGATGAAATTGAAACACTCATTTTCGCGGAAATTACCGCTGCAAAAACAGCTATAAAACTCCATGTCAAAGCGCCCTCTATTTATGTTTATTCGTCTGAAAAAAGCTTGAGTAAGGGAAAGGGTAGTACTTTAAAAACCGCATTTGAAAATACCGCTATGGAAATGGGTTTTACCATTTCAAAAAGTAAAAAATCGGCAGATTTATTGGCTTATATAGATTCTGATACTAGAACAGCCGGAGTGAACTACGATTTAAATAACACCTACTTGAACGCGACTATTACGGTGACAAAAAACAGCACCAAGACTATTGTGTATCAAGATAAAATAGAAAACATTAAAGGCGTAGATGCTACTTATGTATTGGCTTCTAAAGAGGCGTACAAAAAAGCGGTAGACCGCATTATCAAAAAGATTGTGCCTCGTTTTTATAGAAAGTATACGAGTTAGCTAAATTTATCTATTGTTTAACAATTATTGTAGTTTTTGTGGTGTTACCATATTGGAAATGTAAGATATAAATACCATTAACTATATTACTCAAATCCATCGTATCTGAAACAACATTTGTAGAGATGAAAATACTTTTATTCTTAATTACTAATCCGGATACATTATAGAGTTTAGTATATAAATTGCCTCTAATACTCCCTTCAAACTGGAACGTTACAAGTGAGTCAGTCGGGTCAGGGAATACGCTAATTTCACTATTCAATGAATCATTTCCATAACCAAAGTCTAACCGATTATTACCTATCATGCAATCTCCATTTGAGTTGCTAAAAAAGGAAATGTATTTATCATTAGAATCAATGGCTATAAATTGATTCGATTTTTGTTGAATATCGCCTCCATTAAAAGAGTAAAAGACCGTTGCATCCAATGGTTCCGTTTTAACATCTAATTCATATGTCTCTATATCGATAACCGCGTATGTTAATCCATTCTCCAAATCAAATTCCCCTTCATTATTTATTAGTATAGAATTAATCCTCACATTAGGTGAAGTATCTTCATGTTTACACGATGAGATTATGGATAGGAGTATACCCATTGAAAATAGAAGGATTATGTTGGTTTTATGTTGCATGGTTATAAAGTGAAGTTAACTTCTAGGGTGAAATTGAATAATGGTATCTAATAAGTCTGCTTGGTTAAGGTGCGTGTAAATTTCTGTAGTCGTAATTGATTCATGTCCTAACATGTCTTGTATGGCGCGTAAATCTGCTCCACGTTGAATTAATTCAGTCGCAAATGAATGACGTAAGGTATGGGGACTAATATTCTTATTTATGCCTGATTTTTCAGCCAGGTTTTTAATGATCGTAAAAATCATTACTCGGGATAATTGTTTGCCGCGTCTATTTAGAAATAAGAAATCTTCCTGTCCTTTTTGAACTTTCACATGAATCCTTATTTCATTCCTATAAATCAAGATGTGCTTCTTGGCCATTCTTCCTAATGGAACTAAGCGTTGTTTGTCTCCTTTTCCCGTAACACGAATAAAGTCATCGTTAAAAAATATATTAGAAATTTTAAGATTCACCAATTCGCTTACCCGTAAACCACACCCATAAAGGACTTCAATAATGGCCACATTACGTTCTCCTTCGGGTTTACTGCGGTCTATTTCATGAAGCATTAATTCAATTTCCTCATTATCCAGTACATCCGGTAATTTACGCCCCACACGTGCGGTTTCAATTAGCTCCGTTGGGTTGATATGAATAACGTCTTCCAGTAACAGGTATTTGTAAAATGATTTTATTCCCGATAAAATTCTGTTTTGAGAGGTGATAGCAAGTCCTAAACTGGTAATGTAATCTAAGAATTTACGGATATGCGCTGTTTCTACCTTTTCAGGAGAAACTCCGGGATAATCCATTTCTATAAACTGTTCCAACTTATTCATATCCTCCAAATACCCTTCAATGGTATTGGATGACAAAGAACGCTCAATCTTTAAATAAGATTGGAACTCATTTTTATAGACTTTCCATTTATTCATTCCTCAAATCAATGTAAAAAATACGTTTGTTTCAATTTTATAGTTGAAAATACCATTATTTCATTAGGTGTGTATCTCATTTAAAAACAGATGAATACACATATTACTGAAACAAAATTAGCCCAAATCTCGTATGTTAAATTAGACCGTAAATACATTACGGTGGCAGAAACTAGGTTTGCTTCAAATATAAGAGATATGAACGCATACATTGAAAACGCACTTAAAAACAATTTCACAGTTTCATTGTTTAAAACCAATGAAACAAAGGTGGATCAATTTCCAATTGCTACAGAGGTGGTAGGGTTATCCTTATTTCAAATGCCAATGATATATCACCATTTAAATGAAGGGGCTGAACTCTCGTTGTATTACAACTACGGTGCTTCAAGTCCTCAGCAAGCGGTAGAGATTTATTTCAAAAATTACAAGTTAGGTTACTTACCAAATACTACCGCTGAAGTTATTGAAAAAGTAATGATGCATGGGTTTGATTTAAAGGTGAAAGTTAAATCAATTCTTAAACGAAAGTACTTGCCAATAACGGGTTTGTTTATTCAAATTTCAGAGAATTTATTGTAATATTTAAAACTAACGATTATGATTTCTATACAAAACATCAAGTCTATTGCAAGACAAAAAAGTAAGCCAACTAGCGTATCTTCATCTGCTTGGGCTAATGCTATGAATTGGAACATTGAAGCTTGGAGATGTTATTTAAATGGCCAAAAATGGGCGCACGACTTTGTGATTTGTTGCCCAGAACAATACTATATGTTGTTAGATAAAAAAGGTAAATTTATTTTATCAAACCCTGAAATGATTCAATTCAACGATAATAAGGCAAACAGAGAATGGACAAAAAGATTAGTGATACAAATAGCTGATATGCAGGCTAGGGGAGAATGGAATGAGGCATTGATATGGAGTAAGTTATTAACTCAAATTATCCGTTTTCAACGTCCTACACCAAACGAAAATAAATTGGTTAAAAGTAAAAAAGTGATTAAAGGCCATCGTTTAATTCGGATTAAAACTGCGGCTTAAGCTTCGCTATTTTTTAACCCAAAATACGACATCTCCATCTTGATGAATCTCTTCAGCCACAAAATCAATAGGTGGTTGAAATTGAGGCGATAAATAAGTGATTAAAAGTGTTCCAGCCTTCATTAACTCTAATTGGTTAGAAATATGCTTCTCATACTTATTTAACTCTAAACTTCCCATTTTAAGATTGTTATCAATAAAAATAGCCGTTGCTTCTTGTTCACAAAAGGGATTGTAATAGTAAATACAGTTGTAATTTGAAAAGTCTATTTCCGTAATGTTAGCATGAATAAACTTTACACGTTCTAGCGAAAATTTATTGGCTAACTCATTTGAAATACCTACTAAATTCTTTCTGATTTCTACCCCGGTAAACTCACTATCACAAATCAGACTTCCATACACACAAAACTTACCTACACCAGAACCAACATCCAGTATTTTGCTATCCGGAAATTTAGAAATCCATTTCACGGATTTTTTGATAATTTCAATAGGAGTCCAATGAATCTCTGATAATTCTTGTATGAAACCAGGATAATTAGAGTCGAACTCTGGATCCGTTATATTTTGAAATTCGTTCAAGACAATGAAATAATAGTTTTAATATGGGTAAAACTACATAATGCAAACTGATAATTGTGGTGTTTGAAACCAATACGTGAAAACTACCTGGAAAATTGCACCAAGAATTATGATTTTTTGATTTGGGGTTACTTTTTAAAATGGATGGTTTATATATGTTGCAAAGTCATATTATGTAAATCATATATTTTCAAACTTTGTCAAAATTCAGGTCCATGAAAAGATTATTTACATTATTAACTTTTGCTTTAATCGGTTTTAATGCCTTTTCACAAGACCATGAACATAACTCAGATTCTAATGCGGTAGAAGGCAAAGCGTTCTCGCACGGAGTAGCTATTTTATATGGGTCCATTTTAATACCGGAGTATGATCATCATGGATATCAAATTGGCAAAGCTTTATTGCCTTCTGTAAGTGTAGATTATGAAATCTGGTGGCATCATAAATTTGGGGTATTGGTGATGAATGAATTTGTATTAAACAGTTATGAGGTGAAAACAACTTCAGGAGAACATTTTGAAAGAGAAAGTATATTGATTTCTGCTATTGCATTGGGATATAGCCCATTTAAATACTTTGATGTGTTTGCTGGTGGTGGGTTTGAAATTGATATGGCCAACGGTAAGTCTTTTGGTATAATGAGAATAGGAAGCGAGTATGCCATTCCAATAAAAAACAATTGGGTCTCTGTAATGGCATTAGCCACTGACTTTAGACGACAGTATACTTCCGTTTCTTTTGAAATAGGTTTTGCTAAATTCTTTTAGAATCAAAAAGATTACTTCGCTAATTCACAATTATCTTTACTCCAGAAAATACGCTTGGCTAGCGTAATAATTACAATCGAACAGTTTCTAATTTGTAGTCCAAAAGACATTAGACCTTATTCTTAACTCATTTCATTATATTACAGAACTCACTGTGATACTATTGTGTTTTAATATGAATTCCAAACATTCAAATCCATTGAAACACATTCTAGTAGTACTATTCTTATCCATTCCTGTTTTTGGAATTTCTCAGGAAATTTCAGATACCAATAAAATGGAATTAAATTTTCATCATTGTTATTACCCTGAAAGCTCTTTTACTTTAGGCATTGGGGCCACCTATTCAATTAAGCTAAATGCCGTTGGAGTAAATGCACGAGTCTATTATAATATTGATGAAAATTGGTGCGTTGGCCCGGAGTTTTCTTATGTAAATAACGGTGAGTCAATGTTATATGACATGAGTTTAATAGCGCATTATATTATTGAAACCTCTTTGGTTGGAATTTATCCGGTGATTGGCTTGAACTATAGTTTAGAAGGAGGTAATCATGAATCTATTGGCGCTTTCGGAGTTGTTTTTGGTGGTGGCGTACATCGCAACTTTAATAAATTGACGGTGTTTACTGAGTACACGCACATTCAAAGTAAATTGCAAGATGATTTTGTAAGCTTAGGGTTAATGCTCAACTTGCGGAAATAAGAATACATAGGATGAATATTAAGAGTATTAATTTCCCTGAATCTCACGCGTTAGACCTAGCCGATTTCAAAGCTATGGATTATTACGCAGTAGAAAATTATGACTTACCCATTGAGCTAATGATGGAAAACGCAGGTTTACAATTAGCAAATTTGGTAGCCGATGTGACCACACAAAACCAAACTATTAAAATAGGAATTGGTAATGGAAATAACGGAGGCGGAGGACTAGTTGCTGCGCGTAGATTAGCCGCTTGGGGGTATAAAGTTTATTTAGATGTGTTTACTGAACTCACCAAAGAACTGCCTTTAAAACAATTAAAGCGCGCCATAAAAATGGGTGCGGTACACGATGAAATCAAAAATCCACACGTTTGGGTAGATGCATATTTAGGTTTCTCTCAGCGCTTACCCTTAAATGAAAAATTAGACAAAATTATTACAGAAGCTAATCAGAGTGGGGCTATTCAGATTTCATTAGATATTCCTACGGGGTTTTTAGGGGAGTTGGATAAACCTTATTTTAAATCCAGTAAAATTCTAACTTTAGCAGCTCCAAAGCGAATTCTATATCATTTGAATTTGGAAACAGAAATTTTTGTAGCTGATTTAGGAATACCGAAATCCGTTTATGAAAAATTCGGGTTGAAAATCTTACCCTTTCACAAGAATAACATTATTAAATTGAATCGATAAAATATGAGCAATAATACGGTGTGGTACAAAGTACTGGAAAACAAAAATGAACTTCCTGATGGAAGGGTAATGACTGTTACAGCTGGTCACAAAGGAATTTGTTTAACTCACTTTGAAGGAAAATACTATGCACTTGAAAACAAATGTCCGCATCAAGGCGGTCCTTTAGGAGAAGGCAGTATTGAAAACGGAATGTTGCGTTGTCCATGGCATGGCTGGGATTTTGAACCCTGTGGTGGTTCAGCAGAAGGTTTTGATGACGGACTTCCAACCTTTGAACTAAAAATGGAAGGCGATACCATTTTTGTGGGTTTGGAAGAAGAGAAACCCCATGAAAACACTATTTCAGATATAATGGCAGAAACCATGGTAAACTGGGGGATTAACCGCGTTTTTGGTATGGTTGGCCACTCAAACCTTGGAATGGCTGATGCGTTGAAGCGACAAGAGCAAAAAGGAAACCTTAAATTTATTGGAATTCGTCACGAAGGTGCAGCTGCATTTGCCGCATCGGCTTACGGAAAACTTACCGGTAAACCAGCCGCATGTTTTGCTATTGCTGGTCCTGGTTCCACAAATATGTATACCGGACTTTGGGATGCGAAGGTAGATAGAGCACCAATTTTGGCTTTAACAGGTCAAGTGGCAACGCAGGTTGTGGGTACCGGAAACTTTCAAGAAGTGGATTTGGTTCGTGCATTTGATTCGGTAGCAGCTTTTAATCATCGCGTAGAGCACCAAAGCAAACACAGTGAGTTAATGGGGTTGGCTATTAAACATGCCATTATTAACAGAGATGTTTCCCATCTTACGTTTCCAGATGAAGTACAAGAAATTGTAGCGAGTCCTAATGCGGAAATTGGCTCTCCCGAAGACCGAATGACATTAATGGGCATTGCCCCACCTAAAGCAGCTTTTGAAAAGGCTTTGGGTATGTTGAATGAAGCTAAACGTCCGGTAATTATTGTGGGGCATGGTGCGCGTTTTCATATGAAAGAAATCATTGCTTTAGCCGAGAAACTGAAAAGTCCGGTATTGACCACCTTCAAAGCAAAAGGACAAATTTCTGATGCACATCCTTTAGGTTGTGGGGTGATAGGTCGGAGTGGAACGCCAATAGCATCCTGGTTTATGAATGAAGCAGATGTATTACTTGTTATTGGGGCATCTTTCTCTAATCATACTGGAATAACGTACAAAAAACCGACTATTCAGATTGATTTTGATCCATTAGCATTAAGTAAATTCCATAAAGTAGATGCCGCAGTTTGGGGAGAGATTTCCGTAACCGTTGGATTGTTAGATGAAAATCTTTCAGAGTATGGAAATAAAGTAAATCAAGCTCCTGAAGTGGAGGTGCGATGGAATATTTGGAAACAAGAAAAACAGAAACGATTAACAGAAGATAGAGGAGAAGGGGTAAGTTCAATTGCGGTGTTTGACTCTATGAATAAAACCGCTCCAGAAAACGCGGTAATGTGCGTAGATGTAGGGAATAACGCCTATTCCTTTGGTCGCTATTTTGAAAGTAAAGAACATACCTTTTTAATGTCGGGTTATTTAGGGTCTATTGGCTTTGCATTACCTGCTGCTATAGGCTCATGGGCTGCAGTTGGAAACGACAGACCAATAATTGCTGTAGCTGGAGATGGTGGATTTTGTCAATATTTAGCGGAGGTAACTACTGCCGTAAAATACAACATGCCTATTAAAATAATTATCCTAAATAATAACGAGTTAGGTAAAATATCAAAAGAGCAACGAGCGGGTGAATTTGATGTATGGGCCACAGATTTGGTTAACCCTAATTTTGCAGAATACGCTACCGGATGCGGTGCTTTAGGAATCAAGGTAACCGATAAAAATGAGTTGGATGGCGCAATGAAACAGCTTTTCGCACATGATGGTCCTGCGTTGTTAGAGATTAGTACCGATGTGACGTTGATTTAATTCGGTCACTTTTTAGCCGAATTCTATGGGTAATAAGGGAATGATATGATAGAATTTTAAAAGCAGCCACGAATACACGATTAGATTTCAATGTTTTCGTGCATTCGTGGCTATTTATTTTTCTATACGTGAGTGTAAATTATTCTTACTTCAATAGAAAAAACAAAAACGGAATAATGGCAATAGCTAAAGCAATAATCTGCTTAGGCGAAAACCGTTTGTCTTTATCCTTTCCAATGATATACGTCACTATAATAAATGCTGGAATCAAAATCGTTCCGTAAAATACCAGGAAATAAACGGCACTTAATAACTCTGCTGAAAACTCTTTCATACTATTTAATCTAATAAACCATCTAACCCGGGAATACTGGGCATATTGGCCTTCATTACCACTTTTAATTCTTCTTGATACATCAATTCTGCTTTTTCTAACGCATTGTTGATGGTAATAATTAATTCATCTTCAAATTGTTCTTTATCCGCATAAATTTTTTCATTTATAGCGATATCAATAATGGCTTTATTTCCATTTGCGATAACCTCAATTTGATTACTAGGAGAATGAGAGCGAACGTAGGCATCATCCATACGCTTACTTAATTCTTCCTTACCCGCATTTAGCTTCTCTTTTAATCCTCCAAACATCTCTTTATTGCTTTTGAGCTGTGATAAGAATATCCAAAATTTCAATCGCAGCTATCGAAATGTTAGTCCCAGGACCAAAAATTCCGAGTACTCCGGCTTCATATAAGAACTCATAATCTTGCTTTGGAATAACGCCACCAGCTACGACCATAATATCAGCGCGACCAAGCTTTTCTAATTCTGCAATAACTTGAGGAACAAGAGTTTTATGACCGGCAGCTAAAGAAGAGATTCCAAGGATATGGACATCGTTTTCAACGGCTTGTTTAGCCGCTTCAGCAGGGGTTTGAAAGAGAGGACCAATGTCTACGTCAAATCCCATATCCGCAAATGAGGTAGAAATAACTTTCGCTCCACGATCGTGACCATCTTGTCCCATTTTAGCCACCATAATACGTGGACGTCTTCCGGCTAATTTTGCAAACTCATTGGTTTTAACAATAGCATTTTTAAAATCTTCGTTATTCATAGCTTCCGATGAGTAAACTCCTTTTACAGATTGTGTAGTGGCTTTGAATCGTCCAAACGATTTCTCCATTGCCATTGATATTTCGCCTAACGTAGCACGTTGCTTTGCAGCAGTAACGGCTAATGCTAATAGATTTCCAGTATTATTCTTAGCAGCATCCGCCAATACGGCTAAAGCTGCGTTACATGCCTTAGTATCACGTGTTTCTTTGATGCTTGTAAGTCGCTCAATTTGAGATAGTCTAACGGCCGTATTATCCACGTCCAGTATCTCTAACTCATCATCATTGGTATCTACTTGGTATTTGTTTACCCCAACAATAACGTCTTTACCTGAATCAATACGGGCTTGTTTACGTGCAGCAGCTTCTTCAATTCTAAGTTTGGGTAAACCCGTCTCAATAGCTTTAGTCATACCGCCTAATTCTTCTACTTCTTGAATCAAAGCCCATGCTTTATCGGCAATCTGTTCGGTTAAATATTCTACGTATTTAGAACCACCCCAAGGGTCAACTACATTGGTGATTCCAGTTTCTTCTTGTAAATAGATTTGCGTATTTCGTGCAATTCTAGCGGAGAAATCTGTTGGTAAAGCAATCGCCTCATCCAATGCATTAGTGTGTAAAGATTGTGTTCCTCCTAAAGCCGCAGCAAGTGCTTCAATAGTGGTTCGAGCCACATTATTAAACGGGTCTTGCTCCGTTAAACTCCAACCCGAAGTTTGGCAATGCGTACGTAAAGCCAATGATTTTGGATTCTTAGGATGGAATTGCTGTATCATTTTAGCCCAAATTAAGCGACCTGCGCGCATTTTAGCTATTTCCATAAAGTGATTCATTCCAATACCCCAGAAAAACGATAAACGGGGCGCAAATTCATCAATATCTAATCCGTTAGCCAATCCGGTACGGACATATTCTAAACCATCTGCAAGCGTGTAAGCCAACTCAATATCTGCCGTAGCACCGGCTTCTTGCATGTGATAACCCGAAATACTAATCGAATTAAATTTTGGCATATTCTTACTCGTGTACTGGAAAATATCCGCAATAATGCGCATAGATGGCGTAGGCGGGTAGATGTACGTGTTACGTACCATGAATTCCTTTAAAATATCATTTTGGATAGTCCCTGCAAGTAACTCCGGAGCCACACCTTGTTCTTCGGCTGCTACAATGTAGAATGCTAGAATGGGTAACACAGCCCCATTCATTGTCATAGAAACCGACATTTTATCTAACGGTATCTGATCAAAAAGGATTTTCATATCCTCCACAGAATCAATGGCTACACCGGCTTTTCCTACATCTCCTTCCACACGTTCATGGTCAGAATCGTATCCACGATGCGTAGCTAAATCAAAAGCAACGGATAATCCTTTTTGTCCGGCAGCTAAATTTCTGCGATAAAAAGCGTTAGATTCTTCTGCGGTACTAAATCCTGCGTATTGTCTTACGGTCCAGGCTCTAGATGCATACATGGTAGAATAGGGGCCACGTAAGTATGGCGGAATTCCTGCTACAAAACCTTCTTGGGAGGCTGGGCCATCCACAACGGTATCTATATCACGAGGAATAACTATGAGCTCTGGAGCTTTCCAAGTACTGGATTCTACTTTAGTCTCAAGCTTAACCTTAGCTTGTAAAGCTTTTTTTATATTGATATGTGAAAATGATTTTCGCATGTTATTCTTGTTTATTGGGTGATGGCATCAGATAACTTAAGACCTCTTATTTTACTTTTCTTCTTTTCCGTGAAAAGTGCTTCCTTGTTCTCCATAGCGTTAGGATATTTATTGACTCCTAAAACCGTTGTTTCTCCTGATTTTGCTTTCTCCCAGGCTTCTTCGCGACTTACTTTAATCCATTTGGTAATGTTTCCATTATCCATATTGACTTTAAATCCACCGAAGTCTTCAATTTCTAAAAATAACTTCCAAGCTTCTTCTGCGATTTCAATCGTAAGGTTTTCAATGAAATAAGAACCAGAAGCGACATCCATTACCTTACCGGCAAAAGCTTCATCTCTGATAATGATTTGCGTGTTACGTGCCATTCTATCTGAAAAGCTGTTAGCCCAACGAACTGAAGCATCAAAAGGAGTAACCGTAACGGTTTGACAACCGCCTAGCACCGCAGATAAAGCTTGCGTAGAACTACGCAACATATTGTTATTTAAATCTAATACCGTTTGGGTCCATGTACTTGTGATACCTTGAACTTTAGTAGGGTGGTTTTTAACTTCGTATTCTTTTAAGACCACATTCCATAAAGCTTTAAACGCTCTATACTTGGCTATTTCACTAAAAAAGTCGGCTCCAGTAGCAAATGAAAAGCTAATCAGATTGGCCGCTTTCTCTGGAGGTATCTCATTATCTACAAGCTCTGCCAATAATTCATTTGCTAACGCAAGACTAATAGCCAATTGCTGCACGTTAGAACTCCCTTGATTAAAATAGTAATCGCCATTAACGTTAAGCATGCTCATTTTAGGAAAGTATTCCAATACTTTTTGAGCTAACTCAATCCGTTCTTCTAAAGATTCAATGCGGTGATAAAACACTTCAAATGTACCTTCAAATAGGTTGGTGTCATACCCTTTGGCTTGCGCCCATTGAAAGTAATTATAGATTAAATCGGTAGTTGCATTTTTGAATCTAATTTCAATATGTTCGGGTAAAACATCCTTAAACAAAACATCAAACTTGATTTCACTTGGGACACTAATTTTAATAGAATCAACTCCTGCGTCTAAAGCTTCTAAAATTCGGGTATTGGCTTCTAAGGGTTTTCTACAGTTAAACTCCTGGTTTATATACCAACTTTCTCTGGTGTAACCTGACTTTACCGATTCGTGAATAAAACCTTTAGAGGCTTTATTCGGAGCAGTTTCTGAAGAGTAATTTGGTTGGATATCGATTCCGTCTTGCGACTTTTTATTCAACGATTCCACATCTTTGCCCTTCAAATCAGCCATAATTTTCTCTTGCCATTTTTTATGTGAAGTGGATGGGAATTCGCTTAAATCAAATTTTTGCATAAACTCGTATTTATTCCGCTATTAGCGGGATTTAACCGCGCAAAAATAAGGTTTTGTAATAGACAATTGAAGATATTTATTTTTGATGTAAATACAGGGTAAAAGGAATCATGGGAATTCTATTTTATCTTTTTATTTTGACAAATAAACACAGAAACAAAAGCCATGAAACCGGTACATTTATCTGTTCAAAAGTCTTTAAACATTACGTCTAAGGTAAAATCATAAAATGGATATTTGCTGGATATTATCACCTTTTGAATTCATTTTACTATTTCTATGCAAATCAACCAAACTATCTGTAAAGAGTTAAACATTCCTCAAAACACTATTGATAAAGTGATTGGATTGTTTTCTGAAGGCGCCACTATTCCTTTTATAGCGCGCTATAGAAAGGAGATGACCAATGGTTTAGATGAAGTGGCATTAATTAGTATTAAAGATAGATTGGCTTTCTGGAACACTTTTGAAGCTCGAAAAGAGACTATACTAAAAGCCATAACAGAGCAAGGTCAACTTTCTCCTGAATTACGTTTAAAAATTGAACAGGCGAAGTCTCTAACTGCTTTAGAAGATTTGTATTTACCCTTTAAACAAAAACGTAAGTCTAAAGGGCAGAAAGCGATTGAGCAAGGACTAAAACCATTGGCCATTTTTATTCAACGTCAAAATAACACGCACGAAATTGAGGATAAAGCCTACCAATTTGTAAAAGGATCAGTAGAAAGCCACAAAGAAGCGTTAGATGGAGCCATTAATATTTTAGCGGAATGGATTTCTGAAAATAATTGGGTAAGAGATCGTGTGAGAGAACAGTTTCAACGAAATGCGGTTTCGGTGGCTAAAGTGAAGAAAGGAAAAAAAGAAGAAGGCGAGAAGTACAAAGACTATTTTGATTTTTCCGAGCGCGTAAAACGAATGGCTTCGCATCGTGTACTTGCTTTATTTAGAGCGGAAAAAGAAGGTTTTATAAGCTTTAAAGTAGAAGTGGACCAAGAGCAAGCCGTAGATAATATTGAACGCGGATTAGGTCGTAATTACGGACGTAATAAATACGTAGATAAATCAATATCAGAATCCTATAAAAGGATTCTTCAACCTAATTTTGAGTCGGAAATAAAGAAAGAGCTTAAAGAAAAAGCAGATCTAGATTCTATTTCTGTTTTTGCACAAAACTTAAAACAGTTGTTATTACAATCGCCTTTAGGGGCTAAAAACATCATAGCTATTGACCCTGGATTTAGGTCTGGGTGTAAGGTAGCCGTGCTGAATAGAAATGGCGACTTTACTAAAAATAGCACCATTTTTCCGCACCCACCGCAGAATAAGAAATCAGAATCCGAACAGGAATTGAAGAAACTTGTTGCCGCTCATAAAATTGAGGCCATTGCTGTCGGTAATGGAACTGCAGGGATAGAAACCGAGCAATTATGTAGGGATTTATTTAAGGATACCGATGTCCAGGTATTTTCTGTCAATGAAGCTGGGGCTAGTATTTATTCTGCCTCAGAAATTGCACGAGATGAGTTTGGCGATCTAGATTTAACCGTTCGTGGGGCAATTTCAATTGGAAGACGATTAATGGATCCATTAGCAGAATTGGTTAAAATTGATGCGAAGTCAATAGGAGTAGGGCAATACCAACATGACGTGAACCAACCATTGCTGAAACAAAAACTTACGGAGGTGGTGGAGCATTGTGTAAATCATGTAGGAGTAGAGCTTAACACGGCTTCTTACCCCATTTTAGCCTACATCTCAGGATTAGGAACTACCGTGGCTAAAAACATTGTACACTACCGGGAAGAAAACGGAAACTTCACAGAACGTAAGCAATTGATGAAGGTCCCTAAAATGGGAAAGAAATCATACGAGCAGGCAGCTGGTTTTTTGCGTATTGAAAATGGTAAGAATCCTTTAGATAATACGATTATCCATCCTGAGACTTATAAGATTGTGGCGGAGTTGGCAAAATTGAACAAACTAAAAACAGATGCCATTACAGAGAATTCCACTATAACTAAAGAGAGTATTGATGCTTTGAAACAGAGTCATAGTCCGTTTACGGTGGACTTTATTGTAAAAGAATTACAAAAACCTACTAGAGATCCACGACAAGCTATTAAAGAAGCAGTTACCAATAAGATTAGTGGGATTGAGGAGCTGTATGACGGAATGTTATTGGCTGGAACAGTGAATAACATCACCAATTTTGGCGCATTCGTAAATATCGGAATTAAAGAATCTGGATTGGTCCACATCTCTGAAGTATCAAACACTTTCGTGTCTAATATTCACGATGTGGTGAAATTGAATCAGCAAGTGGACGTCAAAGTTTTATCCGTTGACATTGCTCGAAAACGTGTACAGCTAACGATGAAGTTTTAATAACCTCCCGTAAACTTTCTTAAATTAGTGGAATCGGGATTATTTATGGCAGTTTCAATTTCTTGAAGAATCCTATCCTTATCTCTGCCTAAGACTCCTTTTAACACCAAGCTATTAGAGGCGTGGTCACTTCTGAAAATAGTTTGATCTAATTCTAAATGCGACATAAATAATTTCATTTCTTGAAAGAGTTGAACTGGGCTCAACGCTGTAAACTCCCCTAAATAGCGGTCTTTATAATGCGCTAATCCTTTATGGGCAGTAAGAACTAGGGTAGAAGCGTACTTTGGTTGCGTAGCGTTTAATACCATTGCGGAGTTGATAGCGTGTTGCTTAGAAAACTCGGTTCCGCCAACGCCATTTATTATCATTACGGAACTATCCATTCCAACAGATTTTGATTTATTCAATCCTTCAATCGTAGTTTCGTAGGTTTCCCCTTTTTGTATCGCATGTAAAACCTCACTATCACCCGATTCAATACCCACATATAATAAGGATAAGCCAGCGTTTTTTAGATCTTGTAGTTCTTCTATGGATTTCCTTGATAGGTTACTAGGAGAGGCATACGTAGATATTCTCCTCAAATTAGGAAAAGTTTCATTGAGTTTGTGCAGTATCCTTAATAATCGCGGAGTAGAAAGCACCAGAGGATCCCCATCGGCTAAGAATATTTTTTGAATCTGCTCTCGGTGCGGCATGAAAGCATCAATGTCGGCAAATACATCTTTTTCACTTCTAGCTTTGAACTGTTTAGACGTGTACATTTCACAAAATGAACATTTATTCCATGAACAACCTAAGGTGATTTGAATAATCAAAGACCTACCCTCACTAGGAGGTCGGAATAGTGGTTCATGATAATTTATGGGGAAACTATGCATGCTACAAAGTTAGTTTCTCCATTATTTCCTGCTAGTTATACGCGTTGTATTTATTTCTATGTTATTATTCAATTAGAAATCGTACATTTGCAGCTTACAAAAAAGATTAGAGTACTGCATGGCTAAGTCACAAGAAACATTTGGAAAGAAGGAAAGAGAGAAGAAACGTTTAAAAAAACGTCAAGATAAATTAGCTCGTAAAGAAGAAAGAAAAGATGGCAAGGTAAAAGGTGCAAGCTTTGAAGATCAAATTGCGTATGTTGATGAATTTGGACAATTAAGCGATACTCCGCCAGATCCAGCTAACAAAGTGAAAATTGATGTTTCTAGTATTGTGATTGGTGCTGCCTCTCGTGAGCCAGAAGAAGAAATTGATCCAGTACACAAAGGAAGAGTAGAGTTTTTCAACGATTCTAAAGGTTATGGATTTATTAAGGACATGAGCGATGGTGAAAAATACTTTGTTCACATGACGGGATTAATTGACACTATTGTTGAAAACAACATGGTGACTTTTGAACTAGAAAAAGGAATGAAAGGACTTAATGCAGTAAAAGTGAAATTAGATAAGAAATAAAATATTATATCCTATTGAAAATGCCATTTACTTCATTGTAAATGGCATTTTTTTGTGTGCCAAAATCTAACCTAGGTCATTATTTAAACTTAATCTGAACAGTACTTTTGCAAAATGGTAAAACAACTGAATAGTACAAAACTGGCTATTGAATTTAAGAATTATAGCTTCATATTTTTAGGAAGTATACTGCTTGCACTCGGTATGATTGGTTTTCTAGCGCCTAATCATATTGCGACAGGTGGTACAGCAGGACTTGCAATTGTACTGAACCATGTTATACCCTTACCAATTGGTGTTTTAATGTTTGCTATCAATATACCGTTACTTGCGGTGAGTATTAAATATCTGGGGCGTTGGTTTGCATTTAAAACAATGGCTGCCATAGCATTTATAGCTGTTTTTGTAGATGTCTTAGCAGAAATGGCACATCTACCCGTATTAAGTGAAGATCCTTTATTAGCGACTCTCTATGGAGGTATTGCAATTGGCGCAGGATTAGGTTTAATCTTTAAAGGAGGCGGTAGCGCTGGTGGAGGAACTATTATTGCCAAAATTGTGACCTCAAAAATGGACTTTAAAACTGGGCATGTTATTTTAGCTTTAGATTCGGTTGTGGTTATTTCTGCAGGAATAGTTTTTCAAAGTGTAGAATTAGCCTTGTGGAGTATGATCAGCATTTTTGCGGCTTCCAAAATCGTGGATTTAGTTTTAACTGGTAGACCTACGCAGAAAATTGTACATATTTCCTCTTTTCAGAACCTAGAAGAATTGAGTAAAAACATTGTAACCATTCTAAAGGTAACTGGAACAATTGTTACCGGGAATGATTTGAGCATTAGCGAAAACAAACAGATAATATTCATAACCATTGACCGAAACAGAATTTCAGCGCTTAAGGAGATTGTTTATGCTTTTGATAATGATGCTAGAATGGTAGTTATGGAAGCAGCAGAATTGTTAGGAGGAAGTCAGTTGATAAATGCTAAATAGTCTTATTATCAAAATATTACTCACAAAAAAGCCTATTCCGTTATCGAAATAGGCTTTTTGCTATTTTGATTGAATTCGTTACAATACAGCCACCATTTTTACTAATTGAATAAACTCTGAACGGGAGCCATCATCATCATTCCCTTTGGCATCTTTAGCTAATTTTATGACGTTTTCAAAATCGTAATCGCCTTTAAAATCAGACTTTCGTAATAGCATTCCAAAAGAGGCTACAGAAGCAGAAAACCGACAATTCTCTGAGGTTTCATAAAATGGAACGGATTCATCATACAGCACCTCCTCAATGAGCATAGAAGTTGTTCCAGTTGGTTCTTTGTATCTGAATTTTACTGTGAGCACTTCAGTTTCAAGGCTTGTTGCCGCTAATTCAGGACTTTCTTTTTGATATTTCAACTTATCAATATTAACGACTTGTTCTTCGGAGCCCGCAGGAATAATTTCATACATCATAGTTACATTATGACCGGAACCTATTTCACCGGCATCTTTGGTATCATCATTAAAGTCTTCCTCATTTAGTTTTCTGTTTACGTAACCAATTAAGCGGTATCCCTTTACATGTGCAGGATTGAATTCAACTTGAACTTTTACATCCTTGGCTATAGTTATCAGGTTTGCGCCTAATTCGGTTACAAACACCTTTTTGGCTTCCAAAGCATTATCAATGTAATTGTAATTTCCATTTCCTTTATCTGCTAACTGTTCCATTTTGGCATCTTGAAGGTTTCCAGTACCAAAACCAAGTGTAGTCAAGAAAATATCATCATTACGTTTGCTTTCAATCAGCTTAATTAACTGGTCTTGACTGGAGATTCCTACATTAAAATCTCCATCAGAGGCGAGTATGATTCTGTTATTACCATCCGCCATAAAATTACGTTTGGCCACTTTATACGCCAACTCAATTCCTTCACCGCCAGCGGTAGAACCTCCAGCGCGTAATTGATGGAGTGCAGATTTAATTTTACTCTTATCAGCACCCGAAGTAGAAGGAAGCACTAATCCGGCCGCACCCGCATAAACCACAATGGCAACACGGTCTTCCTTACGTAATTGATTGACCAATAATGTTAACCCTGTTTTCAAAAGACCCAATTTATCACTGGAGTTCATGGAGCCAGAAACATCAATTAAAAAAACCAAATTGTTGCTAGGTGCGGTTTCCATTTCAATCTCTTTTCCTTGAATACCTATATGAACCAATTTATGTTTAGGGTTCCACGGACAGTCAGTGTATTCAGTAGAAATAGAAAAAGGAACATCACCTTCGGGTTGCGGGTAATCATAGCTAAAATAATTTACCATTTCTTCAATTCTTACAGCATCTGCAGGAGGAAGGTAGCCTTGAGAGATAAACCTTCGCACATTGGTATAGGATGCCTTATCTACATCCACACTAAAAGTAGATAGCGGATTGTTGATCACATCCAAGTACGGATTATCAGTAAGTGTAGCATAGCTTTCGTTGCTGAACGTGGCTAAATCAGCTTCTCCACCTGTTTTCATTCCTTCCACATAATAGTAATTTCCTTGTGCTCTTGCACCACGAATATTAAGATCAGATGAACCGTTATCATAGCTATATACTCCGGCTGTGTTATTAGCAACTCCTTTACTGGAACGTATGGCCATTTTTGATAAAGCCTTTCTGTTTATAGTCCTTACCGCTGTATTACCCTTATCGATGAACTTGTTTCTATACGATTTCACCACAAACTCTTTCATTTCGATGGAAGTGGGATGCATGGTTACATTAACAATCTTGGTTTCATTTTTAACAACAATAATTCCTGTAAGGCGAATCGGTGCAAAGCCTACGGAAGCAGCTCTAATTTCATAAATACCAGGATTCAATTGTCTAAACATAAAGTTGCCATCAAAATCGCTTTGTGTGCCGGTAATCTGGACTGAATCTTGAAAAAGAATAAGGTTTACAAATGGCAAGGATTCAGCCTTTGAATTCTCGGTAATTTTACCCTGAATTATACCAGTAGATTGGGCATTTATGTGAAGTATGGATAATAGGGTAGCTGCAATTAATAATAATCGTTTCATAGCTCGGTTTTTTAAAATGAATATTAGTTGGGACCCTCAACTTAAAACACGAGAAATAGCTGGGTTAGGTTAGGTATTCAAATTAATAAGCAAAAACAACTACTTAATCTAAATTATTGGTTAAATGGTTTAAATCACTTTAAAACAATTAAATAGAATATTTTATACTTGAGCTTAAGTAGGAAAATAATGGGTTACTTTAAACGTATGGTATGCGCATTAATAATACTAAACCGCGCTTTTAACGCCTTGTTATTTTGTAAAACGTGATTCATTAAGGCCTTTTTATCGGCTCCAAAAATGAGGTTTACTTCGTCCATATATTTGTAAGTAGAATCATTTATGCGTTCCAAATTACTTTTTTGGTCGTCTCCTAAACCCAAGTATAAATCACGTGATAACCACATTGTAAAACTATAGTCCTCAGGCATTTTAGTATCAGAAAGGACTTCCAGTAGCTCATATTCCAAACTAGAGCCGTCCATGGGCGGATTTGCCAGTGTGGTTTCCTTTAACCGAACGCGGTATTGATGTCCCCATTCAAAATCAAATCCATTCAAATATTCTACAGAACAATCAGGAGATGAAAGTACCATCACCTTGAAAAATGCGCCATTGGTTACTGATTTGTACGGATGTATGGTGACTTCAATTATTGTGTAGGTGTCCTGATAATCAGAAACGTACGAGCTTGATGCAGCAGGGTTAATAGCTGTAAAAAATGAAAAAAAGACGAAAATTTGCGCAAATAGAATAGACATGTTCAAAGTTATTTATAAATCGCTTAGCAGAAAACGAGCCAACTAGCTAATTTTAGAATGGTGCATCTACTTCAAAAGTGATTTCTTTTTTAGTTACTGGATGCATAAATTGGATATAGCCTGCGTGCAGATGTAATCTATCCGCTTTAGTACCATAAAGAGAATCGCCCACAATGGGAAGGTTTAATCCGTCCTTGTGAGCGGCATGCATACGCAACTGATGCGTTCTACCCGTAATTGGATAAAAGTATACACGCGTGCGGTTTTCAAAGGCAGAAATCACCTCAAAATGCGTCCGTGCACTTTTTCCATGTTCAAAACAGACTAGTTGGTAGGGTCTATTATCTAAATCAACGCGAAGCGGCAAGTCAATAGTTCCTTCTTTGCGCGTTAATTCCCCTTCTAAAATGGCTTCATATCGCTTTTTGATGGTTCGCTTCATAAACTGTTGTTGCAACGATTTATGAATTCCTAATGACTTAGAAATCAGCATAATTCCTGAGGTAGGCATATCTAATCGATGCACAATTAATGGCCCAGTAGCATTTGGGAATTGACTTTTAAGTCGCGTAGCCACACTATCCGTCACCGCTTTTCCGGGTACGGACAGTAAACCCGAAGGCTTATTAATTACCACTAAGAAATCATCTTCATAAATAGTTTCCACCTGAATACTGGATTCAGGTTGCATTTGCATGGGATTGGCATCAACAGTTAACCCTTGCAACATATGCCCTAAAATAGGTTGACATTTACCGGTACAAGCAGGATAGTAGTTTTTGTGCTTCTTTATCTCCGATTTTGGTGATTGCCCCCACCAAAACTCCGCCATACAAAGTGGCTTGTAACCGAGCTTAAAGGCATATTGCAGTAACTTAGGTGCAGCACAATCGCCCGCGCCAGCAGGAGGAAGGTGAATACCTAAACGCTCAAAAATTTGCATGAGATCTAAGGATTCTCCATTTGCGTTTAAGAATTGGTAGTGTTCAAATATTTGCTGCTGTAGCCCAATAGAACCCTGTTTACGCGCTTTTTTTAAGTCTTTATATTCTTGGTAGAATGTATTGACCTCTTGCGTTGCCAAAGCTATTTTTTCTTCCCAGTGAAGGTTAAGATGCTTGAGGTAGAACTTTTTTTGAACGCTTTCTATATCTAATTCTGATTTAAGTAATTCAAAATCAGATTTTGAAAGCGTTTCCATTTTAGACTTTCGGATAGCTAAACGAAGGGCTTTATCTTCTTTTATTCGACCTCGTTCAGAATCTAAATCCAATTGGGCGCGGTTTTTTAACTCCTCCAAGTCAAGCTGTTTAGATTCAAACTCGGGATGTTTTTCAATTTCCTGAATACGGGCAGTAATCGCATTTATTTTTTGCATTCCTACCTCAAAGAAATTATTACCAGGTAGTAAGTCGTAAATATGTGGTACATATCCCTTTGGCTTAGGAGTATTGGCCAATTTACCCGAAAAACCTTTTAAAAATCCAATTTCTCCATTGGGCTTTTGCACCACCAAAACACCAAACATTTTTCCGGAATCTACTTGGTTTGATTCTGTGATGCCAAAATCATGATTCCAATTTGTGATTTGAGCTAATTCAACGTGTAACTGTTCTGATGCTAAAACACTCAATTCATGGGGTTCATAGTAAAATGGAAAGGTAAATGATTGCGGTAATAGAATGGATGAAATATCCGTTTCAAATGGCGTAAAACACGTATCAATTAAATCTTTCATTTATATGGATTGACTAGGTGACAAACGTATTATAAAAATCAAGAATTGGATGAAAAATAAATGGTTGTTTCTTTAGAATCAGAATGAAAAAAATAGCGTGGTATTAGGTGGGGTATTAAATGTAAATTAGCCACTATTAACAGACCAAAATTATAGATTAAATTGGGTCTTTGGCATTACATTTATTTAGACAGGAAAACAATGAAAAAAGTTATAGCATTTTTTATTCAGCATCCTTTATGGGCTAATTCACTAATAGTACTTACG
>CAXMPG010000146.1:0-4399 GCA_964195485.1 uncultured Desulfobacterales bacterium | reverse complement strand
TCAACATCGGTATTAAATCCACTAGTTAATGGATTCTTTTTATCCATATTGACATCAAAAAGCTCCATGTCAAACTCGGCTATAGATTCTAGAATAGTAACAATCCTTTTTGCTAGAACGTAACCTTCGCCATGAATACCCATTATTATGACTGACTTCTCTTGAAAGTTGTTTTCCAAGATTTGATGCGCAATTCGCGTAATCTTTTGTCCGATTTGTTTATCAGTTAAGATTACGGTCCGGTCTTTAATTTCTGTCATGATTCAAAACTATTGTATTCCGTATTAATAGGACTACTTTTTTTCTAAAATCAAAAACAACTCATTATCTTTTCTTGGTGCAATAGAGTTGTAAGCTGTCTCAAAAACTTTCAAGTGGAAATACGGTTCAAATAATTTTTCATACTCTGGCAAAAAACCACCATATGGCGGATGATCGTGAAAAAGTTCAACACCAAAAACAAGACCTATCAGTTTTGCTCCAGGTTTTAATAGCTCACTCATTTTTTTTGCATATTCTTTTCTCCTGGTTGGATGAAGCGCAGATAAAAATGTTTGCTCTATAATAAGGTCATACTTTTCATTATGCTCAAAGAAATTCACATGGTGTATTTGATTTTCTGGAAACAGAGGGACCCTATTCTTAAATTCGTTTATGGCCCGTGTAGAAATATCAATAAGATGGGTGTTTTGAAAATTTTGCTGAATTAAGTATTCTCCTTCCCAAGCATTCCCGCATCCTGGAATTAGAATTTTAATCTCCTTATTGGATAATTGATCCACATATTCTTTAATTGGGGTAGAAACATATCCAATGTCCCATCCAGTATTATTGTTTATGTATTTATCGTTCCAGTAATTTTCATCTGTAATTAACATGCGCTTGTTTTATTGTGAAGCGAAAATAACACTAATTGGTTTTTAATAATTTATTGTTTTCTGTTTATTCATAGTAAGGATTTGGTGAAAATGGGAAGTAGAAAATTTTTAATTGGAGAATGGTAATTTTAGGTATTAAAATGGTAGATTTAATTCAAATTTTGACTGTAAAACTGAGCCGAAAAGTCAACAGTTGTTGGGACTTAATTTTTAGATTAAAACGGTTTAAATGCACTGTTTCATAGAGAATAGCATTTAGTGTAGTCAAATTCTAAATTCATTTTTAAAAATGATGGTGTGTTTTGTTTACTAGCTAAAAATTAATTTAACATATTGATATATAGGGTTTTGATTGTGTTTTATTGAGGTGGTATAAACGGTTAAATAATGCATATTGCCTTGTAAGGTAAAGAAAAAAGCATGCCGAATCATAAAAACGGCTAAAATTTTAATTAACAATTGATCGAAGATATCACGGTAACTAGTGGTTGAAAACTATTTGAAATTGTGAATATATTTAGCTTGGATTTTATAGGGTGGTGAACCTACTTTTCCAATCCGAAATTGAGGCGTGAAAACCCCAATAAACACACGAAAAATATATTTTATTAAAGCTTACCAATTTTTATTATGGAGTTAGACATCGACCAAAAACAAGTACAGGATTCTCTTGAGATCAAAACAGAAACAATTAAAACATACACCTATGAAGAGGTTTTAGAAGCGAGTACGGAGTATTTTAAAGGTGATACCCTTGCGGCAAATGTTTGGCTTAATAAATACGCATTAAAAGATTCTAACGGGAATATTTTCGAAAAAACACCTGTTGATATGCATAACCGTATGGCAAGTGAAATTGCTAGAGCAGAAGCAAAATATCCAGATGCGTATACGGAACAAGAAATATTTGATGCTATTAAAGGTTTTAAATATATCGTTCCTCAAGGAGGTTCAATGTCAGGTATTGGTAATAATCATCAAATAGCGTCTTTATCTAATTGCTTTGTAATTGGTAACGATGGTAAAGGAGATTCTTACGGTGGTATTATGAAAGTGGACCAAGAACAGGTTCAATTGATGAAGCGTAGAGGGGGAGTTGGTCATGACCTTTCTCATATTCGTCCTAAAGGCAGTCCAGTAAAAAATAGTGCATTAACTTCCACAGGTGTTGTTCCTTTTATGGAACGTTATTCTAATTCTACACGTGAGGTTGCTCAAGATGGTAGAAGAGGAGCGTTAATGTTGAGTATTTCTGTAAAACATCCAGATTCGGAAGATTTTATTGATGCTAAATTAGACGGTACAAAGGTTACAGGTGCAAACGTATCTGT
Organism: uncultured Desulfobacterales bacterium; assembly: GCA_964195485.1. Lineage (GTDB taxonomy): Bacteria > Bacteroidota > Bacteroidia > Flavobacteriales_G > Salibacteraceae > CAJXZP01. The sequence goes on along the minus strand of CAXMPG010000146.1, from coordinate 2,190 downwards.
TAAGATTGATGATGAGTTTATGAGAGCTGTAAAAGATGGTTCTGATTATACGCAAAAATTTCCGATTGATTCTGATACTCCTCAATACACTAAAACAATAAATGCAAAGGTACTTTGGGACAAGATTGTTCACAATGCATGGAAAGCTGCAGAACCAGGAATTCTATTCTGGGATACTGTAATTAATGAATCTATTCCTGACACGTATGCAGATTTAGGTTTCAAAACAGTTTCTACCAATCCATGTGGTGAGATTCCTCTTTGTCCTTATGATAGCTGTAGATTATTAGCGGTGAATTTATATTCTTACGTAAAGAGTCCTTATACGAGTGAAGCTTCGTTTGATTTCCCATTGTTTAAAAAACATGTTGGAATGGCGCAAAGAATTATGGATGATATCGTAGATCTTGAATTAGAGCAAATCGATAAAATCATTGCTAAAATTGATATTGATCCAGAAAACGATATTATAAAAAGCGTTGAGCGTAATCTTTGGACAAATATTAAGAAAAAAGCTATTGAAGGTCGTAGAACTGGAGTTGGTATTACCGCTGAAGGTGATATGCTTGCAGCTTTAGGAATTCGTTATGGTGCAGATGAGTCTATTTTCTTCTCAGAAAAAATTCACCGTCACTTAGCGGTTGAAGCTTATCGTTCTTCTGTTGAAATGGCAAAAGTTCGTGGTTCATTCCCAATTTATGATGCCGCAAGAGAAAAAGGAAATCCATTTGTAGAGCGTTTACGTAAACAAGATCCAGCTCTTGTTCAAGATATGGAGAAATATGGCCGTAGAAATATTGCTTTATTAACGATTGCTCCAACAGGAACTACGAGTATGATGACTCAAACCTCCTCAGGTATTGAGCCCGTATTTATGGTGGCTTACAAACGTAGAAAGAAAATTAATCCAAATGATACCAATACAAGAGTTGATTTTGTAGATGAAGTTGGTGATTCATGGGAAGAATATCAAGTTTTTCACCACAACTTTAAAATTTGGTTAGATGTTAATGGTTATGATGTGGAAGCAGTTCAAACCATGACTGATGAGGAATTGAAAGCGATTATTGAAAAATCTCCTTATGATGGAGCCACTGCAAATGATGTAGATTGGGTTCAGAAAGTACATCTTCAAGGAACTATTCAGAAATGGGTAGATCACTCAATTAGTGTAACAGTAAACGTACCTAATGATGCGGAAGAAGAGTTAGTAAGTAAGATTTACCAAACTGGATGGGAGTCTGGTTGTAAGGGAATTACTGTTTATAGAGATGGTTCTCGTTCTGGAGTATTAGTGGCTAATGATTCTAAAGAAGAAGAAACAGGTACTGATATTTTCACCGAAACACAAGCACCAAAACGTCCAGAGTTTTTGGAAGCAGAGATTGTTCGTTTCATGAACGATGAAGAAAAGTGGATTGCGGTTATTGGGGTAATGAATGGTCGTCCGTACGAAGTATTTACGGGTAGAGCGGAAGATGCATTCTTCTTACCAACATACGTGGATAAAGGATGGGTAATCAAGTCTAAAGACGCAAAAGACGCTACACGTTATGATTTCCGTTACGAAGATTTGGATGGATACGGAACTACTATTGAAGGATTATCTAGATCATTTGATAAGGAATTCTGGAATTACGCAAAATTAATCTCAGGAGTATTACGTCACGGAATGCCATTGCCATTTGTTGTTCATATGGTGTCTAATCTTCATTTAAGAGATAACGCATTGAATACATGGAAAAATGGTGTAGTTCGTTCATTGAAAAAATTCATTCAAGATGGCGAAAAACCAGTAGAAAACCAATGTCCGAGTTGTGGAGAAAATAGTTTAATCTATCAAGAAGGATGTTTGACGTGTAAGTCATGTGGACATTCTAAATGTGGATAAGCTACTATTTTAAATAATTTACAGAAAGCAGTCTTAGAAATGAGACTGCTTTTTTTGTTTATATAAAAAAGGGTTGGAACATTAAGCACTTAACTATTCTTCACTTCTTAATGTTTCAAAAATGATATGGCTCCAAACATTAAGGAATTAAGGGGCATTAAGGGAAAAATGCATTTAGATAGACTTAACTATTCTTCACTTCTTAATGTTTCAAAAATGATATGGCTCCAAACATTAAGGAATTAAGGGGCATTAAGGGAAAAATGCATTTAGATAGACTTAACTATTCTTCACTTCTT
>CAXMPG010000145.1:0-18194 GCA_964195485.1 uncultured Desulfobacterales bacterium | reverse complement strand
GTTGATAATCTTCCATGTGAGTTGCCATCGGTTGCTTCAGAAGGTTTTGGTATGGAAATGATGACACGTATTATTCCTCAATTATTAAACGGTGATTCCTCTGATATTTTAAAAAATGCCACTATTGCTGAAAATGGTAAGCTTACAGAAAAGTATGCCTTTTTACAGAATTTTGTAGATGGTAAATAGGGGAGACTATACTTCATTGTGCCGATAGCAATCCAAGGTATGGTCATTAACTAATCCGCAAGCTTGCATATAGGCGTACATTATGGTGCTCCCGCAAAATTTGAATCCGCGTTTTTTTAAATCTGTACTTAAAGCATCACTTTCGAGAGTTGTAACAGGGACATTTGCCATAGAATTCCATTTGTTTACAATAGGGGTATGATTTACAAATTCCCAGATATACGTATTAAATGAGCCAAATTCACTTTGGATATCTATAAACAGCTTAGCATTGTTAACTGCACTTCTCACTTTTAGTTTATTTCTAATTACCCCCGGGTCTTGAAGTATTTCTAGCATCTTTTCCTCACTGAATTGGGCTACTTTTTTCACCTCAAAATTGGCAAAAGCTTTTTGGTAACCCGCTCTCCGTTTTAAAATGGTTGACCAGCTTAAACCTGCTTGGGCACCTTCTAATATTAAAAACTCGAAAAGTGTTTTATCATCATGCGTTGGAACTCCCCATTCTTCATCGTGGTATTTCTCGTAAGCATCAAATTGGTTCACGCACCAGCTGCATTTTGTTTTCATGGGGGAAAGGTATGGAATTTTGCTCTGTGATTAGTAAAGGGTTTTAGGGAAAGCTGTTTTGAAAACGCTTCTAGTAGAAATAAAAATAGCCGCCCTTTAATCAATTAATCATTGATAAAGACGGCTATTCTGCAGTTTCTGTTTTGCCTATCCTAAATAAGGACGGAGTTGATGGCATCTAGAAGATGTTTTTAGCCTTCTGATTGCCTTTTCTTTTATTTGACGAACTCTTTCACGCGTTAACCCATAAATCCCGCCAATCTCTTCTAAAGTATGTGATGCTTTTGACTCTAATCCAAAATACAAGCGTAATACATCTGATTCTCTTTTCGCTAGAGTAGAAAGGGAACGATTAATCTCTTGTTTTAATGATTCTGAAATGAGGTTTTGATCAGGATTTGCTTGATCGTTGACCTGATACATGTCGTATAGGTTACGGTCATCATTCCCATCAGCAGTCATTGGAGCATCCATAGATACATGTCGTTGACTTTGACGTAATGAATTTTTCACATCACCTACAGCCATGTCCATCATTTCAGCAATTTCATACGCAGAAGGAGCGCGCTCCATATCTTGCTCTAATTTAGAGTAGATCTGATTAATTTTGGAAATTGCTCCAATTTTATTTAGCGGTAAACGCACAATTCTTGATTGTTCTGCTAAAGCTTGAAGTATAGATTGACGAATCCACCAAACGGCATAGGATATAAATTTGAATCCACGGGTTTCATCAAATTTCTTTGCCGCTTTAATTAAACCTAGGTTTCCTTCGTTAATTAAATCGGGTAAAGTAAGTCCTTGATTTTGGTATTGTTTTGCTACCGAAACAACGAAGCGAAGATTTGCTCTAGTCATTTTGTCTAGTGCTTCCTTATCACCCGCTCTAATAAGTTGAGCCAATTCGACTTCTTCTTCTGCGGTAATTAAACTTAATCTCCCAATTTCTTGAAGATACTTTTCTAACGATGCGGTTTCACGATTCGTTATTTGCTTTGTTATCCGTAATTGTCTCATCCTGGTATATTGATTTTCTCATTAATAACGGGGGAAAGAAGTGATTGAAACTGTAAAACTGTATGTAAACCCAAGTCTTACCGCTATCTAATCAATCTATACGAAAAAAGCCACCAAAAGGTTTGGTGGCTTTTAAAAAAATATGTAAAAAAGTGCTAATTAGTCATTCTTAGGCTTGTCTAACAGTACTTTACGAGATAATCTTAATTTTCCAGTTTTTGGGTCTAGACCAATTAACTTCACTTCAATCTCTTGTCCAACTTCTAAATGGTCTTCTGTTCTCTCTACTCTATCCCAAGCAATTTCTGAGATATGTAGTAAACCATCTTTTCCAGGAATAATTTCAACAAATGCGCCATAAGGAGCAACCGCTTTTACTTTTCCTTTATAGATCTCGCCTACTTCAGGAACTGAAACGATACCTTTAATTCTGCCCATTGCAGCATTTAAAGAATCAGCGTTACTTGCAAATACTTCTACTACACCTTGGTTATTGATTTCTTCAATTACAATGGTAGTTTCTGTTTCTGCTTGAATCTCTTGAATAATTTTTCCTCCAGGTCCGATGATTGCACCGATCATATCTTTAGGAATAGTAATAGATTCAATTCTAGGCGCATTAGGTTTCAACTCTTCGTTACCCGAAGTAATGGTTTTAGCCATCTCATCAGCAATATGTAAACGACCAGCTTTGGCTTGTTCTAAAGCTTTTTTCAAAACTTCCATTTTCAATCCATCCACTTTAATGTCCATTTGACACGCAGTAATACCATCAGCAGTACCAGTGATTTTAAAGTCCATATCTCCTAAAGCATCCTCGTCACCAAGAATATCAGAAAGTACAGCCCAATTATCATCCGATCCATAAATTAATCCCATTGCGATACCTGAAACTGGTTTCTTCATTGCAACACCTGCATCCATAAGAGCCATAGAGCCCGCACAAACAGTAGCCATTGAAGAAGAACCATTTGATTCTAAGATATCAGAAACAACTCTAATGGTGTAAGGGAAGTTGTCTGGTACCATTGGAAGTAAAGCTCTTAAAGCTAAGTTACCATGACCAATTTCTCTTCTACTTACACTTCTCATAGGTCTCGCTTCTCCGGTAGAGAAAGGAGGGAAGTTGTAATGCAACATAAATTTTTGCTTTCCTTTCATGAAAGCGCCATCTATATTTTGTGCATCTAACTTAGTTCCTAAAGTAACTGAAGTTAAAGATTGAGTTTCACCACGTGTAAATACCGCTGAACCGTGCGTTCCTGGTAAATAACCTACTTCACTCCAAATTTGACGTACATCAGTAGTAGAACGACCATCTAAACGTGTTCCGTTTTGAAGAACAACATCTCTAACCGCTTTCTTCATTACAGTTTTGAAATATTGGTTGATCATGAAGTTGTTTGCCGCAACATACTCTTCACCTAAACCTTCTCTCAATTCTGCTTTGATTTCGCTAAATTTTGCACTTCTTTCATGTTTAGCAGAAGCTACAGCAGCTACAGCAAACAATTTATCGTAACATTTAGTTTCGATATCTTTTAGTAAGTCTTCGTCTTTATTTTCGTGAGAATATTCACGTTTAGTAGCTGATGAAGGAACTTGAGCAGCTAATGCTACCTGAGCCTCACATTGAATCTTAATTGCATCGTGAGCAACAGAAATAGCTTCAATCATTTCATCTTCTGAAATTTCTTGCATTTCACCTTCTACCATCATGATGTTTTCAGCAGTACCTGCTACCATCATGTCAATATCAGCTTCTTCTAACTCAACGTTTGTTGGGTTAACTACCATTTTACCGTTAATTCTAGCTACACGTGCTTCAGAAACTGGTCCTGCGAAAGGAATATCTGAAACTGCAATTGCAGCAGAAGCAGCCAAACATGCTAATGCATCTGGCATTGTTTTTAAATCCGAAGATATAAGTTGAACAAATACCTGGGTATTTGCATGGAAATCTGATGGGAAAAGTGGTCTTAGAGCTCTGTCAATTAAACGAGCAGTTAAAATTTCACTTTCTGATGGACGAGCTTCTCTTTTGAAGAATCCTCCAGGAAAACTACCTGTTGCAGGGTATTTTTCACGATATTCTACCGTTAATGGTAAAAAATCCATATCGTCTTTAGCTTTCTTGTCACTAACTACGGTAGCTAATAACATAGTATCGCCCTGACGAATTACTACTGCACCATCGGCTTGTTTGGCTAATACGCCAGTTTCGATGATGATTTCTTTTCCGGCTGTTTCGAACCGTTGTTGTATTAATTTCATATTGTTTTTATTGCGGGCACTAACCCAGTGTTTATAATAGCACGCCAATTTTGACGATTTTTTGTTACGCGTTTTATCCGGTTTAAGGTGTTATTTATCGAATGGGTATAAAAAAAGGCAATTGAATTTTCAATTGCCTTTAATTTTACTTTCTTAAACCAAGCTCTTTAACAATTGCTCTGTAACGAAGAACGTCAATTTTAGTTAAGTAGTCAAGAAGACTTCTTCTTTTACCTACTAAATTCATTAATGCTCTTTGCGTGTTATAATCTTTACGATTATTCTTTAGATGCCCTGTTAAATGAGAGATTCTAAAAGTGAACAAAGCAATTTGTGCTTCTGCTGAACCAGTGTTGTTATCTGCTCCACCATGTTTTGCGAAGAATTCCTTCTTCTTTTCGGATGATAAATACATGCCAATATTGTTTTTAATGATTATTATGTACTGAAAAATTTCAAGATGCAAATATAAAATTAATACTTACACCTATTACGTTATGCTAATTTTTAAAAAGACGTAAAATTTGCGTCAATTTTTGCTTCAAAGACCGTCTATCCACAATAAAGTCAATAAACCCTTTTTCGAGTAAAAACTCTGAAGTTTGAAAGCCTTCTGGTAAGTCTCTACCAATGGTTTCTTTAATTACTCTTGGTCCTGCAAAACCAATAAGTGCATTGGGTTCCGCAATATTTACATCACCTAACATAGCGAAAGATGCTGTAATACCTCCAGTAGTTGGATCGGTAAGTAATGAAATGTACGGTAACTTAGCTTTAGCTAATAAAGATAGTTTAGCGGAAGTTTTTGCCATTTGCATTAATGAAAGCGCAGCTTCCATCATACGTGCACCACCCGATTTTGAAATAATCATAAACGGATACCTGTTTTCGATAGCGAAATCAATAGCACGTGCTATCTTTTCTCCAACTACAGATCCCATTGAGCCTCCAATAAAAGAGAAGTCCATTGCAGCAACTACCAAATCTTCACCGTTTATTTTGCCATGCGCGGTACGAATAGCATCGGTTAAACCTGTTTTCTTTTGTGCCGCTTTATATCTTTCTTTATAAGTCTTTGTATCCACAAATTTTAAAGGGTCGCCTGAAGCTAAATCAGCGTCTAACTCCACAAATAAGTTTTGATCAAATAGAATACTAAAATATTCTTCCGAACCAATTCTTTTATGGTAATCATCTGCAGGAACAACGTAATCGTTTTCCTTTAACTCATTTGTTTCTACCACATTCCCTGCGGGAGTTTTGAACCAAATCCCATCAGGAGTCTCCTTCTTTTCGGTGGTCGGAGTGGTAATTCCTTTCTTAATTCGTTTAAACCAACTGCTCATAAGCGTTTAATTTTTTAAAACTAAAGTTTTAATTATGCGATGGTAATATCATCACATAAATATACATCTTGAACAGCTTGAATAATTTCAATTCCTTCGTTCATTGGTTTTTGGAATGCTTTTCTACCTAAGATTAATCCTGATCCACCAGCACGTTTGTTAACTACCGCAGTTTCAACAGCATCTCCTAAATCACTTGCGCCACCTGAAGCTCCACCAGAGTTAATTAAACCTCTTAAGCCCATATAGGTGTTTGCCAATTGGTAACGCGTTAAATCAATAGGATGATCGGTCGTCATTTTAGCGTAAACGTCAGGGTGTGTTTTACCAAAGTTAATGGCAGTATAACCGCCATTGTTTGTGGGTAATTTTTGCTTGATAATATCTGCACCAATGGTCACTCCAATATGGTTAGCTTGCCCGGTTAAATCTGCCGCAGTATGGTAATCTACACCGTTAGCTGTATAACCTGGGTTTCTTAAGTAACACCATAAAATGGTTGCCATTCCTAATTCGTGCGCTCTTTCAAATGCCATAGATACTTCTTGGATTTGACGTTCTGATTCTGGAGAACCAAAATAAATAGTGGCTCCAATTGCAGTTGCACCTAACTCCCAAGCACGTTCTACAGAACCAAACATGATTTGGTTGTATGTAGCTGGATGAGTCATTAATTCGTTGTGATTAATTTTCACTACAAACGGAATTTTATGAGCGTATTTTCTAGATTGAGAAGCCAATACATCAAAGGTAGACGCTACAGCGTTACACCCTGAATTTATTGCTAGCTCTACAATGTTTTGTGGGTCAAAATAAATTGGGTTTGGTGCAAATGAAGCTGCAGCTGAATGCTCAATGCCTTGATCCACTGGTAAAATAGATAAATATCCAGTACCACCTAATCTACCATTACTATAAAGCGCTTGTAAGCTCTTAAGAACTTGCGGGCTACGGTCAGAGTTGCCAAAAGCAGTAGTTACAAAATCAGGCCCAGGTAAATGAAGGCTTTCTTTTGGAATTGCGGTAGCAACATGGTTTAATAATGAATCGGCTCTGTCGCCTAATAACTCTTGAATTTTATTGATATGAGACATAATACAATGTTTTTATTTTCTATATTTAATAATCCGCAAATCTAAAGAATTATTGGTCTGAAAGGGAGATTTTTTTGAAATTTAGAACGGGTACCCAATACCAAGGTTAAATACCGAATGTTGGTAGCTCCTTCCGTCTGTGTTTTCACCGTAATTTTTGAGGTAATCACCTCGGTCTAAGACAAATCTTTGTTTCTCTGGAAGTGCTGGGTCAAAAATCTTGACTCCCCAATCCAAACGAACTAACAGAAACCCAAAGTTAAATCTAACACCACTACCTAATGATAATGCAATTTCTTTATAAAAACGGTTAATGTCAAACTCTGCTAGTGAACGAGCCTCATCTTTACGGAGTAACCAAATGTTACCGGCATCGGCAAAAAGGGCTCCTTCTATAGATTTAGTAATGTTGAATCGGTATTCTACACCCAGTAAAATTTTAATATCGGCTACCTGATCCACACCCGCTTTTAAAGAATCTAGCAATCCTCCCGGACCTAAACTACGTGCTTGCCATCCTCTCATATCATTTGCGCCCCCTCCATAGAAACTTCTATCATAAGGTAAAACTTCTGCGTTTCCGTAAGGGATTCCAATACCAGCTAAAACTCGATAAGCCATGGTTTGGGTTCTATTAATACGGGTATTAAAATGAAAGTCGTTTTGTGCTTTTACAAATTGAGCGTAACGCACATTTCCAATGGCATAATAGTTTGTGGTAGTCGCGGTATCAACAGCATATTCACTTCCTAATATTTTGTTTGCTACGTTTAATACATTTCCCGCTACTTCAAACATTGCCCGATTAAGCATAAATGAACGCTGTTTAGTGGTGTTTTTGTTAGTCCAGGTTTCTACAATCTTAGATCCTGCAATAAACTGATTGTCGTATGTAGAGTTTAATAACGGATTATTAAGCTCCTTTAATCTTTCTTCGAAATCCAAGGTTTTTTGTACTCTAATGTAACTGATATCTATTGGATTAATGAAAAATTGATGGGTATTTTCCTTTTTTTGAGTAAAGGTGTAACTTAAAGATGCGTTGGTAAGAAACCTTTCAAAATCGGGCCTGTTTTGATAATTCATAATGAAATTCAGACTAGTTTTTGGTCTGTTGAAACGTTTCAAAATCCTTGATTTAAGGCCATGTGTTAAAATTAAATCCTGAAATGTAAGAGAGGTCTCTACTCCAAACTCCACCGTATTAAAAACATTTAGTTTGTTTCCAGATTCATCCACGTTAGTGGAATTTACTTGTTGTGCTTCCACACCACCTTTGAACCTTACTTTAAACTCCTCCGCATTCCCAAATGTGTTCCTGTGCAAGTAAGATAAATACCCAGATACTCCTAGGTTACCTGATGTATTGGTACCTTCCATTTCTACACCCACCGATTGGGTAGGGAAGGGGGACATTAAAATGTTACAATTCAAGGTATTGGAGTCAATCGGAGATTTAGCGAACCCGATATTGATGTATTTAAAATTGTTTAACCCAGATAAACGCGTGTAGGTTCTAGCCTCTGCTTTTTGGCTATAAAAATCACCGGTTTGGTAAAACAACTTATTACTAAAAGTATGCGGATTATATTTTAGACGAGAAAGATTGATGAAAATTAGGTTATTGAAATGAATGGAGTCCTCTGCTTGATCCGTGAATTTTGAATTGAAACTGGTATTTAAAGTAATGTCTCCAATCGTATATCTTTGATGCGAAATAGCTTTGGTGCTATCAGCACTGTCTGTATTTGATGGGTTTTTTACGATTATTTTAATATTAACTTGTTTGTTTTGCAAGGTGCTATCAATTTCGTAGGCAATATATTCTTTCGAAAAATAGTAATACCCTTGATCCCTCATTTCTCCAGAAAACCGAATTCTTTCTGCGTCAATTTTATCCGTATTATATGGGTCACCTGCATGTAGTAAAGAGAGTTCGTTCGCTTTTTTTATGGCAGGTAATAAAGTTTTGTCGTCAATTACTAAAGCTATTTTATTTAATCGGTACTGGATGCCTTCAATGGCAGTATAAATGACCTTAACTTGCGAACTATCCCTGTTATACTGATAAAACGTATTCGTTTCAGCGGTAAAATAACCGCGATTAAATAGTGCTTTTTTAAATTGTTTAGCGGTTGCTTCTGCAAGGACTGGGTCAAAAACGACTGGCGGTTCACCTCCATTTTTTAATTTGTAAATCCATTGGGGTTTAAACTCCACCGAGTCTTTTCCAGCTAATAAGCGCTTTTCATTTTTATGGGTGATTCTCTCCCGCTTTTTTTCATTTTTGGCGTTAGCAGTGCTATCGCTAAAAGCGAGGTATTGAAACATTTTTACTTTAAAAACCCATAAGGCACGTTTGTTATCACGTTGTTTCAGATAAGGAAAGAGGACATCTTGTTCTATGATTTTAGCAGAAACACGAATTTTATTTGCCTTTAAATAGACCTCGCCTGGGGCTAATACCTTTGTAGGGCTGCAACTAGTGAATAGAACAGCAACAACGGCAATAATATATATATTCTGAATTAGCGACTTCAATGCTGAAAATGGTATTATTGCAAATCTATAAATTTACTATTCAGTAGGAAATGATATCTAAGAATCAAATTAAAAATATTAAGGATTTATCACGAAAGTCGGTGCGTTCTCAAGAAAAGAAGTTTGTTGTTGAGGGGGAGAAATTAGTAGCTGAATTACTACAAAGTGACGTGGCTATTGATGAAATTTTCGCGGTAGAATCTTGGCTTACAGCTAATCCTAAGGTAAAAGCATCCTTGATATCAGATAAGGAACTAGAAAGAATATCTCAGTTAAAGTCGCCAAATCAAGTTTTAGCGGTGGTTTTTATGTTTGAAGATGAAATTACAGATGATGTTGAAAACGGACTCACTTTATTTTTAGATCGAATTAATGATCCCGGAAACCTCGGTACAATCATTAGAATGGCTGATTGGTTTGGGGTAAATAAAATTGTGTGTACCCATCAATCTGTAGATGTATATAACACCAAAGTTATTCAGAGTAGTATGGGGTCGGTTTATAGAGTTCCCGTATTCTACGTAAATGCACCGGAGTATTTAGCCGATTATAAAAATAGATTTCCTGAGAATTTCATTTTAGGAGCAGCTATGGAAGGAGCGGTTTTGAGTGAAACTAAATTACCTCAAAACGGACTTATAATTATGGGTAGTGAATCACATGGAATTAATGAAGATATTGAGGCTTTTGTCACCCAAATGGTGACTATTCCGAAAATGGGATATGCCGAATCTTTAAATGTTGCGGTGGCTACCGGAATAATTTTATGGGAGTGGAGAAGGGGTTAGATTTACCCTTCAAAATGTAGACTAACCGTAAACATACCCGGTTTAACTTCTTGGATAGGCACTGCCCAAAAAGAATTATCATCTACAAAAACATCATTCAGCCCCCGACTATATTTTAATTCTATAGAGAACTTAAAGTATTCTAGGAAGAAATCGGTCCCAAAACCAAGCTCTGCAAACCAATTTTCACGTTTAACTTTTAAAACTTGTTCTGCTACAACCACCTGATTATTCACATCAAACTGAGAAGATAAATCGTACGCTAAATTAGCTCCACCAACAACGTAAGCTGCAAAATTATTGTATCGGGCAGAGCGGTACTTTATATGAAATGGAAACATGACATACGTAGATTCTACTATTTTAGTAACAGAAATGTTCCTCTCGGCACCCTCAAACACGTAATCAAAGTTTCTTTGCGCAAATGCGAGTGAGGGTAAAAAGCGTAAAGTGAAATAATCATTGAAACGCATGGATCCCAAAAAGCCAATGTTAAACCCACCTTGCGAACCAATGTTTAGCGAGATTAATGAATCAATGGTAGTTAAATCATACTTTACTCTAAAACTAGAGGTGTTACCACCTAACGTAAATCCGAAATGGAATTTACTACGTTCAAAATAAGGTAAATTACCCGCCTTTGACTTTATTCTAGATTGCGCCATTGCTGGCGCAAAACTGCCTAGAACCAAAAATAGTATGAATAATTTTTTTATCATTTATTACAGGCAAAACGATATAAACGTGTGTTTATTTTGATGCAACGTATAAAGATGCGGCTCCAAAAGTAAGCGGTTCGGCAGTGGCATTTTTATATCCCACTTTAGTTAGAATATCTGCAAATTCTTGTCCTTGTGCAAAATGTGTTACTGATTCTGGTAAATAGGTATATGCTCTGGCGTCTTTAGAAACCAGTTTTCCTACCGCAGGTAATACATGTTTGAAATAGATGTTATAAATCTGCTTAATTGGAAACTTTTCTGGTTGAGAAATTTCAATAATAGCTACTTGTCCACCCGGTTTTAATACCCGAAGCATTTCACCAAGTCCCAGTTCTAAATGGGCAAAATTACGCACTCCAAAACCAACGGTAATAGCATCAAAGGTATTGTCGTCAAAAGGCATGGCTTCACTATCTGCTTGAATCATTTCAATGAGTGGTGTCAATCCCTTTTTCTCAATTTTAACACGACCTACATTCAGCATTTCGCCAGAGATGTCTAGTCCAACTATACGGTCTGGGTTTAAGCTTTTTGCTTCAATAGCAAAATCGCCCGTACCTGTAGCGACATCTAAAATAGCTTTCGGATTCTTTTTACCGATAATCTTAATTGCTTTTTTACGCCATGTGATATCAATTCCCATAGATAATAAATGGTTCAAGAAATCGTACTTAGGAGCTATGTTATCGAACATTTCGGCAACTTGATCCTTCTTATCGTCCGTACTATTATATGGGGTGATTTTATCGTGCTTCACGCTTTATAAATTTGGTGCAAAATTACATTTTTTTAATTCCAGTAATAGGCTGTTTCTTCGGGTTTTTAGGAACTTCTTGTAAACCGTGCCCCCCCCAAGGGTGACAGGTGCTTAGTCTACGTAATCCTAACCAAGTTCCTTTAAAAGGACCCCATTCTTTAATGGCATCAATCATATAATGTGAACATGTAGGATGATACCTGCAATTAGAACCTAATATAGGTGAAAGCGCTATTTGATACACTTTCACTAATCCAATCAAGATCATATTGAAGAATTTGGTAATCACTTTTTATCGAAATCTTTATACAGTAAACTCGGTTGAATGCCTTTATTGTTTTGATATTTACCGGATTTGTATAAATCGTACTCTCCTTCTATTGTATGGTAAAAGATTTGGCAAATTTCTACATTTGGATAAATGATAATAGGTTGCACACAAAAAATTTCTAATGTCCAAAACCCACTAAAACCCACATCACCAAAGCCTGCAGTAACGTGAATAAATAACCCTAATCGACCAATAGATGAACGTCCTTCTAGCATGGGTACAAACTTCTCTGTTGCGGTATGCTCATTGGTTCTACCCAAATACAATTTGTTCGGCTCTAATAATAATCCTTCTTCCGGAATAACCATTCGAGTAGTTGGATTAGGGTTTTTCATATCCAGTACATCATTATCATACGTCAACAACTCGTTAAACAAACTCAAGTTATAACTGTTTGGGTTTAACTGACTTTCGTTATACGGCTCAATGTTGATCCCGGTACCTAATTGCTTTTTTATTTCTTTTCCTGATAAAATCATATTGAAATTGTGTTTAGACTTTGCTAATTATCGTAGAAGCTGCAAATCTATATAAATGGGTAAATGATCACTATATCCTCCCGTGTATTTGAACCCAAGATAAGTTCTAAATGGTTTCATTCCTGGATATTTCGTCTCTTTAGTCATTAAAAATGGGACTCTAAAAATTAAAGGTCCATCTATAATTTTTAAATTATTCTCTCCTTGATACAACCATTTAGTCACCATAAACTGGTCTAGAACGCCCCAATTACCTTGGTATTTATGAGATCCATGATTACCGCCAATGTGACTCATGAGGTTATATAACTCGGTTGAATCTTGAAATGTGCTATCGGCTCTGGCTTTTAAAACATCATGAATACTTTCATTGTCTGGTTCATCATTAAAATCGCCCATGAGTAAAATATTTGCGTTAGGTTGCACATTTAAAATAGAATCCACATAGCCTCTAACCACACGAGCAGCTGCTTTACGTTTGGGGTCAGACTTCATTTGTCCGCCATAACGCGAAGGCCAGTGATTTACAAAAACGTGTAATTGGGCATTATTGGTAGTTCGAACAGTGGCGTATAAAATATCTCTGGTAGGACGATTGTCTGTTCCTAAAAACACTTCAATGTATTGCACTGTATCAATGGTGATTTTATCTTTTCGGTACAATAGCGCCACATCAATACCACGCTTATCTGGTGATTCTTTATGGATGATTTGATATTCAGAGTTTTTAAGAACGGTTTTTCGGGTGAGGTCTTCCAGTACCTTTATGTTTTCAACCTCGCATAGGCCAATAATTTCAACGGCTTCCCAACCGCCAACAGCAAGTATGGTTTTTCCTAAATTATTAGTTTTCTCATAATATTTATAACTGCCCCAATGGTGGTCGCCTTCGGGTAAAAATGACTCATCGTTTTTCAAAGTGTCATCGTAAATATCAAATAGATTTTCGACATTATAAAACATTACTCTAATGGAGTTGTTACCTCTAAAAGCATCTTCAAAGCCTTCCATTTCAATAGAAGAGGTAACCTCAGCTGAATCTGATTGCGCAATGGAAACCATACTGAAAAGCATGGAAATAAGGAAAAAATAGTATTTCATTTTTCAAAATAAGTGAGTGCAAAGGTACGCTATCTAATTGGTTGATAGGAAATGAAAAATAAGTTCGTAAAAGAAAAATAGAGGGTGGTAACTACGGTTACCAGGTTGACGGATTAGGGGGTGTTTATTTGCATCAAAAAACGATGAATCGTTAAGTATATATCCTGAAATAGAACATAAGAAATGTGGATAAAGTGGTAAGAGTAATTATAGACATAGTAGCTGGTGTATTAAATTTTACGGGAACGGTAACTGGCATTTGGGGTTATGTTGCTTTGGGAGTGGGTGCCATTATCTTGATGACTGCTAGAATTAGTAGATGTTCGTTGTGTAGCATTTTCGGCTGGAGTTCTTGCCCGTTTGAATCTGAAAATGAGTAACTTTAAGCGCTAAATGGGTTGATAGAGGAATTTATAGGGGATTAAAACAAGATGAAATTCCATACAAATTTGAAGCGTGTATATTGCCCCCGAATACGTGAAATTTGATTTTGCGACTTTCAAACCCGACAGCTTTCTAGTTTGTCGGGTTTTTTATGGGGTGATTTTTCTCCCGTCTTCCGTCTTCGTTCTTCTGTCTTAACCTTATTTTTGCCGCATGAGTTACACCCCAGATACTATTTGTGCGTTATCTACTCCCAATGGAGTTGGAGCTATTGCTATGGTTCGTCTTTCGGGAGCGGAATCGTTTAGTATAATGCAAAAACTGTTCAAGAAAGACTTGAGTCAAAAGGATTCCCATACGGCTCAATTTGGACTAATTAAAGACGGAGACACGCTCATTGATGAGGTAGTGGCGGTGATTTATAAAAATCCGAAATCGTTTACTGGCGAGGATATGGTAGAGATATCGTGTCATGCTTCGCCATATATTGTTCAAGAAATTTTACGCTTATTGCTTAAGAATGGATGTAGAATGGCGCGAGAAGGGGAGTTTTCTTTACGGGCGTATTTGAATGGAAAAGTAGATTTAAGTCAGGCCGAAGCAATTGCCGATTTGATTGCTTCTGAGAACAAGGCTTCGCATGATATGGCGATGAACCAAATGCGTGGTGGTTTTGCCAAAGTGATTAATGGCTTACGCGAAGAGTTGATTCATTTTGCTTCTATGATTGAGCTTGAGCTTGATTTTGGAGAAGAAGATGTAGAGTTTGCTAACCGTACCGAATTAGTGAATTTGGTAGTTAAAATTTTATTGGAAATTAGAAAATTATCCAGTTCGTTTGCTTTAGGGAATGTTTTGAAAAATGGTGTCCCGGTAGCTATTGTAGGCGAACCCAATGTGGGCAAATCCACGTTGCTAAACCAGTTTTTAAATGAAGATAGAGCTATCGTGTCTAGCATAGCAGGAACCACGCGTGACGTTATTGAAGATACCATTACGTATGAAGGCGTAGAGTTTCGTTTTATTGATACCGCTGGTATTCGCGAGACCCAAGACGAAATTGAAAGTATAGGCATTGAAAAAGCATTTGAAAAGATAAAGCAAGCATCTATCATTTTATACATGATTGATGCGACTCATCCTGATTTAGCCAAAGCCAAAATAGAGCTTCAAAAAGTCCGCGATTTAATGGGTGACGATAAAGAACTTATTGTGGTAATCAATAAAGTGGATAAAGTAGTGAAGGTTGATTCTGCGAGTTTTGAAACGGCTTTAGCTCACGATACAGTGGTTTTACTCAGCGCCAAAGAAACTATTGGTATTGAGGAACTTAAATCTCATTTGGTAGGGTTTGTCCAAAATAAAGGTAACGCCACCGGACAAGTAATTGTAAGTAATGCGCGTCACTTTAACGCGCTTAATGAAGCCGAAGAAGCGTTGGTAAGAGTGAAGTTTTCGCTTAAAAATGATATTCCATCTGATCTAGTGGCAATGGACATTCGCCAATGTTTACATCATCTGGCAGAGATTACCGGTAATATTTCAACCGAGGATCTATTGGATTCTATTTTTGGGAATTTCTGTATAGGAAAGTAGTCTTCGAGACTGTTCGAAAAACTCACTGAAGGCAGTTCGACTCCTCTCACTGCAAGCATTTGGTGACGAGCCAATCTAGAAGTTAACTTTCAAAATAATAATTACAAGGCTAAATTATTGGATTTCGTTTTTAAAAATTCCTATATACAAATAAAGTCATGGAAATAACCGAATTAATGGGTACGTACATCATAGAAGGTTATAACCAAAACCAAGACGAAACCCAATACAGTGGAACGCTAACATTATCGTTTCAAAGTGATAATAGATTAGCTGCGGTTTGGCAAATTGAACCTGATCAAATGCAATTTGGAATTGGTTTCTTCCGAAACGAGATGCTAGTTATAAATTTTTATTATGTAGGAGATGACCAGGCGAACTACCATGGTGTGGTAGCTTATAACTGTACTTCAAAAAATATCTTGCAAGGTGTCTGGTCGGAAGAAATGGGTGATTCCAAATTTGTTGGCGTTGAAAAAGGGACGAAAATTCAAACCGAGTTTTTGAATTAGGTTTTATACGTGCCTTCGAGACGTTCTGCGAAAAGCAGAACCACTTCGAGGGCCTCAGTGCATCGCCTCAGGCAACTTAGATTATCGTTAGGTAACCACGATTTGAAAAAAAAGTAAAAGTTTTAGAAGTCTTCGAGACGGTTCGACTCCGCTAACTGCAGTCAGTTAGTGAAATGTGAAATCCCTGATTCAACTTAGATTTTAGGTAAGTTTTCATCATTATTTTAGTAAACTACGAATAATAATCCCCGCTAAAATTGGAGGTGCCTGAGGGATTGAGCTTTGCTCAATCGTCTCGAAGGCCCAACATAAAAATCCTAACTTATGGTTTTACGTTTCACCAATAAATACCCCTGCGGTAACGTAATCGCTAACAAAATAAAAAGGACGCCTACCCATTGAATCCAATTCACACTTTCATGTAAAATAAAAGAGGCGCTCAATACAGCCACAGGCAATTCAACCCCTCTTAAAATAGACGCTTCAGTAGCGCCCACTTTAGGAACGCCCCAAGCAAAAAAGATGGGCGGAATAACCATTCCAAATACCGCAAGAGGTAAACCATACGCAAACATACCGTTGGTGAAAATACCATCTAAGCCATCAATGGGGTTAAAGAAAAGGATAGAAAACAGCGCCCCACCCGTAGCACGTAAAGCGGCACTCACCATAAAGTGGGTGTCTCCGCTACTGCCATTAACAAAAATAAAAATGGTATATCCAAAAGCAGCCAACAACCCGTAACCAATTCCTGGCAGACTCCATTCCATATCCGGATTTCCAATTATACCAGCCGCTAAGAAGGTGCCAAACACCAAAACCAAAACACTGATGATTTGAGGTAATGTGGGGACTTTCTTTTTAAAGATTAAATCAATCAGAACTCCCATCCATACAAACTGAAAAAGCAATAAAATGGCAATAGAAGCAGGCACAAACTCTACGCATTTGTAATAGGCATAACTGGTCATTCCTAACGGAAATCCGCTGATTAGTATTTTCCACCAACCGCCAGTTTCAATAGGTCTTGATTTTTTTAAAACGTTAAATAGTAAAACAAGAATCCAGCAAATAACCGCTCCCAACCACAGTTGTGAAGTAACTACTTGAGAAACATCAAACCCTTTACCATAAGCCAATTTTACAATAGTTGATAAAATACCAAAACTCATGGCTCCTAGTAAAACTAAGATTCTCCATTTCATACCTATTTGTGTTTTTTTACTGGATGACTAAACAAAGCGCTAAAGTAGGGTAAATCCGTACTCCCTTTTCATATAAGGTGACTGAGCAGAGTCGAAGCGCCTGTTTATTTCTACCTTCGTCTACTATGAGCATTATTCTAAATAACGTGAAGGTTGGTCTGGGCACAGCCGCAATTGGTCGACCAGAATACATCAATATACGCCAATCTGAAAAATCAGAATTCAATCTGAAAACCTTCCGAGCTACCGGACTTAAAATGCTAGATGAAGCGTATAGCCAAGGGATTCGATATTTTGATACCGCGCCCGGTTACGGAATGGCTGAGCAATTATTGATAGACTGGATCAAAGAGAAAGGCTATGCAGATTTAGAAATCGCCACGAAATGGGGATATAGCTACGTGGCTAATTACAATCCATTAGCCACGGTGCATGAAGTAAAAGAACACAGCCGCCAAAACTTAAATAGCCAATGGGAGCAATCCAAAAAATTACTTACCAATTTATCTACGTATCAAATCCATTCCGCTACATTCGATTCAGGAGTATTAAAGAATGAAGAAGTTTTAAACCGATTGGGTGAGCTCAAACAAGAATTCGGATTACGTATTGGCATGTCTAGCACAGGAGCTAATCAAGAAGAAGTCCTCAAAGTCGCAATGGATATTGAACATGAAGGAAAAGTCTTGTTTGATGTATATCAAGTAACTTATAATGTATTGGACCAAAGTTTAGCCAATATCACAAAGCAACTAGCCTTACAAAACAAACGAGTAGTGGTTAAAGAAGCCCTAGCCAACGGGCGTGTATTTACCCATCCAAATTTCCTGCATTATTCCAAGTTATATGCATTTTTAGAACAACTCGCTAACAAATACGCTGTGGGCATAGACGCCATTGCTATCCGTTTTGTATTAGATTCCATTAATCCATTTATGGTATTGAGTGGAGCTTCCCAAAAAAGCCACATTACCGGTAACCTTAAAGCGAATACATTTCAATTGACCTCAGATGAACGGGTTCAATTAGAACAATTTTCAGTTCAGCCAGATGTGTACTGGAAGGAAAGAAAGGCGTTGGGGTGGAATTAGGTTTTACTACGGCGCTTCGAGACGCACAGTATAGCTGTGCCCTCAGGGACCTCAGTTTATCTTTATTTCGATAAGCTCAATATTTTAACTCATTAATTGAATCAAAAAACATTAATCAAAGCAAAAATTAAAGGTGCCTGAGGGATTGATAAGTAGCCTTCGAGACAATTTCATTTTTCACTATCGTTTCAATGAAA
>CAXMPG010000144.1:0-3680 GCA_964195485.1 uncultured Desulfobacterales bacterium | reverse complement strand
GCGGCTAATGGAAGAATCCTCTTGCTGAAATTTTTCAAATACCAGATCAATGTATTTTTCATCAATACCTATTCCGGTATCCTTAATCTCTACACATAATACATTACCAAGAGCTGCATCCGTAAAGACCCTAATCTTAACACCCCCTTTTGAGGTGAATTTAATGGCGTTACCAGCTAAGTTGATAAGGATTTGACGAATACGCGCTGAATCTGCGTAAAACGTAGGCGGAACCGACTCCTCCACCATTACCGTAAAAACAATTTTTTTGTATTCGGATTGAGAGTGTAAAATGGTATACACGTCATCAAATAATTCTTGCGTATTAAAATGAACAGGATCTAAATTCAATTCACCTGTCTCAATTTTAGTGATATCTAATATATTATTCACCACCGAAAGTAAATGACTAGACGCCTTTAGGGCACTACTCACAAACCCACCTTGCTCTGACGATAATTCTCCTTTTTGCAACTCTCTAATCATGCCAATTACTCCGTGAAGTGGTGTTCTTATTTCATGACTCATATTGGCTAAGAACAACGCTTTAGCTTCTGAAGCTTCATTTGATTTCTTTAACGCTTTTTCCAACTGCACCTCTAACAGCTTTTGCTGGGTAATGTCTAAGTATATGACTATTGAACCTTTACTTTTATTTTCATCATTAATGTTACGCGCGGTACTAATAAGCCACCACCTAGCATCTCCTCTTTTATTTTCAGCAAGTACCTCTGCACTGAAGGGATCTTGCACTTGGTCATTTTCATTTTGATTAAAAAGCGGATTCCAAGCACTATCCCAAAATGGCATTGTTGCGGCATTTTCACCTTTAATTTCATCTAGCTCAAAACCAGAAATCACCGAGAAACTTTGATTACAGAATTGTACATCTCCATGATCATCTACCTCCATTAGTCCCAAGTTCATATTTGAAATAATGTTTCGGTATTTTTCTTCTTGTTCCTTTATTTTTTGATTGGTTTCAATAACCGCCTTTTCAATTTGGCGCTGTTTAGTAATGTCACTAAAATAAATATTTATGTATTCTTTGGTTTCCGATAAACGTGCCGTGGCTCTATAGAATTTGTTACCTGCGCCTACTTCAAAAACCTCTGTTAAATTATCCTCATTAATATTCTTACCCAATAACACGTATAAGCTTTTTGTTTTTTGCGCGAGCTCTTTATTTAATAATTCGGCTGGTTTATTCTCCATTAATACAGAACCCGTTCTATCCATACGAACTACGGGGTCAGGATTATCTAACGTAAACAACGCCATAGAACGAAGGGCTTTTCTGCTATCTGAAATCACTAAAGCACTTGATAAACTATTGCTAAAATTCTTTAATAACAACAATTCATCATCCGACCATTTTCGAGCTACGGTACAGTCTTCATAGCCTATTAAACCCCAAATTTCATCTTGTTTATATACCGGAATAATGAGCACCGATTTAGCTGTATCAGAAAGGAACCATTTTCTAAAACCTGATTTTTTTTCTAATTCAGAAGCATTTACCATTAAAGGCTGTTTGTTCGATAAGTCCGATAAAAATGAATCGAATATTGACAATGGCATATTTTGAAACCGTTTGTCGTTGATCAACCCATGTATATTTTGGGAGTTCCATTCATATTTTAACGAACACGTATTTTCCGCATTTTTGAAGTTGGTATTTTCATACACATAGGTTCTATCTACCCCAACTGTTGCCCCTAAAATACGTAAGCATTTTTCAATACCAACATCTAAGTTTGGATTGGTTAAAAGCTCATCTGTAGCAAGCGCAATACCTAATAAAATCTTTTGCTTTCGTGATATTTCTAACGCTACTTTCTTACGCTCAGTGATGTCAACCGATAGACTTAAAACGCGATTCGTATTCCCCAACTTATCTATCATAGGAATAGTGGAGTTTAAAGCCCAAGAATCTTCATTTTCACCGCTAACAGAACGTTTTTCACAGTTTAACTCTAATTCAAAATTCGATTTATTTGGAGTGGTGTTCCTTCGATTTGATACCGGATGAATTTCTGAATCTAACTTCCCTAAAACCTCACTTTCTGTGCTAAAGTTTAATTTTTTTAATTCCGCTTTATTAGATAAAATTCTTTTCTGTTCCGCATCCTTTACATTAATAGGAATAGGAATAGCATCAATTACACTTCGTAGTAAATCTCGTTCTCTGCCAATGACTGATTTGGTCTCCACTGATACCTCAATCTCATTCACTTGAACCAAAGCCAACTGTAATAGATTAATTACCATTAATAACTCCTCCATAAAAGAAGCTTTAAATGGAAAATCTCTTCCTAAAATTAATAATCCAAAACCAGATAACTTAAACCCATAATACTGCAATGAATCAGCTTCAATTACCTCCCATTTTTTGGAAATAGTATCTAGTTTTTCCAACAACTGAATCAGCGTCTCATTTCCTTTTTCTAAAGTCAAGGAAAAATCACCGAGCGGCTTATACTCCGTTTCCTCTTTTTTTAATAATACGAACTCAGCGTTTTTCAGTTTATCATTAAAAAATGGAGAAATTTTCGCTATGATTTCTTGTTCATTTGTAGGATAGGTCAATTCGCTGATTAGGATTGAAATCACATCTAATATTAACGAACTGTTTGCCATTTAACGGAGAGTTTGAATCAAGTATTACTTAGCTATTTCACCCGCTTTTATAAGGTTGTAAATAGTTGATTTACCAATATCTAATTTTTGAGCCACCTCCACTACATTGTTATTATACTTTTTCAAGAAAAAAGTAATAATATCCGCATTGTACTCTTTTAAAGTTTTCTCCATAGAAGCAAAACTTTCTTCATCAATTAGTTGTGTATTGAAACTTATATTGCTTGGGGTAATTTCACCGTTGCTGCACATCACACATGCCAACTCCACAATAGATTTTAGCTCTCTCACATTACCAGGGTAGTTGTATTTCATTAACTCCTCTTTAGCCTCTGTACTCAATTTCGGCAATTTCAAATCATTTTCTTTACAGAAGCTTTTCACAAAGTGATTGGCTAAAATAACCACATCATTTCCTCTATCTCTTAATGGGGGTAACTCAATTGGTAAACCCACCATTCTGTAATATAAATCTTTTCTGAATGTTTCTTTTTTAACCTCTTCCGCCAAATTCTTATTGGTAGCAGAAACTAAATGCGCATTGAATTTAATACTTTTATTACCGCCAATTCTAACCACTTCTCGCTCTTGTAAAACGCGTAGTAATTTCACCTGCATATTTAAATCAAGCTCCGCAATTTCATCTAAGAAAATAGTACCTCCATCTGCTTCTTCAAACTTTCCAATTTTTCGTGCAATGGCTCCAGTAAACGACCCTTTTTCATGTCCGAACAACTCACTCTCTATCAACTCTCTCGGAATGGCAGCCATGTTGATCGCAATGAAAGGTTTTTCCTTTCTGTCACTTCTGTAATGGATGGCTTTAGCAACTAACTCCTTACCCGTACCCGTTTCACCGGTTATAGATACATTGATATTAGTTCTTGCAGCGGTTTCAATTAAATCAAACGATTCTTTAATTCTCTTACTTTGCCCGATGATGGTTTTTTGAAAATCGTACTTTACTTCTAACGATTTTTTTAACGTTTCTACTTCCTTTTTCAAATTAGAAGTTTCGCGTAAATTCATTAAACGGTTGC
>CAXMPG010000143.1:0-15969 GCA_964195485.1 uncultured Desulfobacterales bacterium | reverse complement strand
TGTGAAAAACACGGTACTGGCGGCATTAGAAATGCAATCATTTATTTCAGCACGTAAAGAGCAGATGGACAAGGAAGGCAAACCTGCTTTTGAAATGCGAGTAGGTATTCATACTGGTCCAGTTGTAGCTGGAATAGTTGGAATGAAAAAATTTCAATACGATATTTGGGGAGATACGGTAAACACAGCTGCCCGTATGGAAAGTAATGGAAAAGCACGCAAAGTTAATATTAGTCAAATCACCTACGACTTAGTAAAAAAGACCTTGAGTCAAAGTGGCGAACCCTTATTTAATTTTGAAAGCCGTGGGAAAATTGAAGTCAAAGGAAAAGGTGAAATGGAGATGTGGTTTGTAAGTAAAACTTAAAATGTTATAGTCACAAAAAATTACACATACCTAACTAAAACAAATTAAATGAAACAACTATTAATTATCGTTCTCGTCTTTTTGAGCATCCGTTCTGTTTCTTTAGCCCAAGTCAATATTGATTCTTTGAACGGGGTATGGAATGATGAATCACAACCTGATACCACCCGTTTCAAAGCAATGAAAATCATTTCTTGGGATGGCTATTTATTTACAAACCCTGATACTGCATATACCCTTCTGGATGAGCTAATTGAATTGGCAAAATCAAAGGGAAACAAAAAATGGGAGGCCCGAGCCTTAAATATTCAAGGCGTTAGTTTTATTGTTCGAGGAAACTTTTCTTTAGCCCTTGACCATGATTTAAGAAGCTTAAAATTATATACAGAAATTAACTTCAAAGAAGGAATGGCTCATAATTATAATGATATTGGGGTCATTTATAAAAATTTAGAGCAACCACCCAAAGCCCTAGAATATTTTACGAAAGCTTTAGAAATTAGATTCGAAATTGGAGCAAACGCAAATATTCCATCCTCTTATAATAATATTGGTGTTATTTACTCTATTCAAGGAAAGAACCAAAAAGCCTTAGAATTTTTCAAAAAAGCAATTGATTTTGCGGAACAGATAGAGGATAAAGAAGAAATGATAAATCCATTGTACAACGCAGCGGATGAGTCCTATTTAATGGGTGATACGGTAATGGCATTGAAATTTATTAACCGTAGTTTCAGAATTTGTAAAGATCTTAACCAAGCAGAAGGAATAACAAGTGCTTTCAGATTTTTAGGCACGTTATACTTTGACCAGGGTAAAATACCTGAAGCCATTGATTATGCTAATAAATCTTTAAAACTAGCGCAAGAAATTGGGTATATAAAAGGAATAATGGAAGCCGCAACATTATTAAAAGACATTTATAAGCTTCAAGAAAAAGGCTTGGAAGCTTTAGAAATGTATGAATTAGAAATTCAAATGAGTGATAGTATTCAAAGCGAAGAGGCCAAAATGGGCCTTATCAAAATGGAGGTGGAACATGAATTTGAGAAAAGAGAAATATTAGCAGAACAGGCACATCAAAAGGAAATGTACCAAAAGAATCAAACTCGTAATTACTTAGCTGGTGGATTCATATTTGCTTTGCTTCTATCTGGAGGGATTTTAAGTAGATTACATTATGTTCGAAAGTCCAAAACAATTGTTGAAAAGGAAAAAGACCGAGCTAACAACCTACTTTTAAATATTCTACCAGCTGATGTAGCAGAGGAACTCAAAATAAATGGAAAAGCGGAAGCCCGTGATTTTGATATGGCTTCCATCCTATTCACCGACTTTAAAGGGTTTACTGCAGCAGCAGAAAACCTGAGTGCACAAGACTTAGTTTCTGAAATCAATACCTGCTTTGAAGCCTTTGATGGTATTATGGGTAACTATAACATTGAAAAAATTAAAACAATTGGCGATGCCTACATGGCTGCGGGTGGTCTCCCTGTCCCTAACAATGATTCTGTAAAAAACACGGTATTGGCCGCTTTAGAAATGCAATCATTTATTTCATCGCGCAAAGCGCAGATGGACAAGGAAAATAAGCCTGCATTTGAAATGCGCGTTGGCATCCACACCGGCCCTGTAGTAGCCGGAATAGTTGGCATCAAAAAATTTCAATATGATATTTGGGGAGATACTGTAAACACCGCCTCCCGTATGGAAAGCAATGGCGAAGTAGGTAAGGTAAATATTAGTCAAGCTACCTATGAATTACTAAAAAACGATTCTGACTTCAAATTTGAAAGCCGTGGCAAAATTGAAGCCAAAGGCAAAGGTGAAATGGAGATGTATTTTGTAAGTCTCAACCAAGAATAACGCACCTAAACCAACTTCAAATAAAAGTGTTTACAAAGGTTATATTTGGGCTATTCAAAAAAAACAAAGAATGCAAAACATAAAGATTGAAAAGCTAATAGCATTTATTGTAGAAAAAATGACAAATGAGATTTCTGCAGACTTAAGCTACCATAATCTAAGTCACACTTTAGGCGTTTTAGAACAATGTAATAATTATATAAATAGGCTAAACATTAACGAAAATGAAGCCTGTCTCCTTCAAACAGCCGCTGTTTTACACGATATTGGTTTTTTGTGGGTATATGACAATCACGAAGACAGAGGAGTAACTTTCGCAAAGGAAGAGTTGCCAAAGTGGGGCTATTCTGATTCTGATTTAAAAATCATTTCGGGAATAATTATGGCCACAAAAATACCCCAAAACCCTACTACTCTTCTGGAGGAAATCATTTGTGATGCTGATTTAAATTATTTAGGAACTGATTCGTTTGAGGAAATTGGGGAAACTTTACGTCAAGAATTTTTAACTTACAATAAATTGAAAATTGAAGATAACTGGAATGCATTTCAAATAAAATTTCTAGAAGGCCATAGATTTAGAACTACTTACGCCAAAGAGCATCGAGAACCAATTAAACAAAAACATTTGACAAATTTGATTCAAACTCAAACAAAATAGGCAACGATGAATAAAGTTAACTGGAGAGCAATTTTCTCAATACAATCAATAATCTACACTGTACTGGGAGTTATTTGTGCTGTAATTGCTCTTAAAGGGTTTATGATGCCTAATCATTTTTTAGATGGTGGTGTTACAGGTGTTTCTATATTATTACACGAAGCTACACACTATAATATCAGTATTTTCTTAACCTTACTGAACCTCCCCTTCGTCTATATTGGATATAAAAAAATGGGGATAACGTTTGCTGCTCAATCCCTTATTGCCATTTTACTTTTGGCTGGGTTAATGAATGTTATTGAAATAGAAACAGTAACAAATGACAAGTTGTTAATTTCCCTATTTGGTGGGCTCCTTATCGGACTTGGATTTGGCTTGGTAATTAGAGGCGGTGGCGTCATTGACGGGTTTGAAATTATTGCGCATTACACACAAAAAAAATCATCGTTTTCATCTGGTGAAATTATCCTATTTGGAAATACATTAATTTTCTTATCTGCTGCGGTTTATTTTGGAATTGAACCTGCTATGTACTCTATTCTCACCTACTTCACAGCTGTAAAAACTGCCGATTACGTGGTTGATGGCTTTCAAGAATATACTGCCCTCACCATTATTTCCAAAGAACACGAAGAAGTAAAGTCAATTATCGTAAATGATTTTGGAAAGGCTATTTCGGTATACAAAGGTGAAAGAGGCTATTTGCCAGGTAAATATGGCTCTCATGAAGATTGTGATTTTATTATGACTATTGTTACACGACTAGAGATTCACTATTTACAGGAAGCAATCTCAAAAACTGATGCAAATGCATTTTTCTTTATTCAACGTATTAAAGAAGTGAAGGGCGGAGTGGTTAAGACTCCTCAACATCATTAGACCCGTAAAATGACTAATTCATTATCAATAAAAAAATACTTTAAATACTGATTTTCAAAAGGTAGAATCAATTTAAACGAATGGTTTCAAAAACAAAAATCAGCATTACAGCTTTTACTTCGGGGTTTGTACTGATGGTTTTTGAAATTATTGGCTCTTGTATTCTTGCTCCGTTTCTAGGTTCATCATCTATTGTTTGGACCTCTATTATTGGGGTGATTTTAGGTTTTATCTCACTTGGTTATTGGTACGGAGGCAAATTAGCCGATGAGAAACATTCTTTAAAAGCACTTTCATTGGTTATTCTTGGTGCTGCGCTATCTATTTAGGCCATGAACCTTGGCAAAAAATGTCGTTTTAAAATCCATTTCATTTTTAGACATTCACCTCCTCATTAAAAGTGTAGTAAATGCAACTATTTTGTTTTCTATCTCTTCCTTTTTAATGGCAAGGGTAACCCTCTTTGCGTTGCAGTTTTGTACTAAAAACACTGATAATACTGGAGCCATTTCAGGCCGTATTTTTTGCCATTTCCACCATAGGAAGTATTGCAGGAACCTTTACTGGAGGCTTTGTGTTAATTAGCCTATTTGGTACTAACCACACCTTAATGATTCTTGGTGCCGTACTATTCTTGTTAGCCATTTATGTTCATCCTAATGCTTTTAAGTCTTTTGGTATTTGGGGTGTTCTCTTACTAGGTTTAAATTATTATTACATCAATAAGGAACGAAATTTCCTAGACTTCGATACCCAATACTCTAGAATTTTCATAACCAATCAAGAATCTCAATTCTTATATATTGATGGATTTGTAAATTCAGGTATGTTTCTTAACCACCCAAACCAGCCGGTTTATGAATACCGATGCTGTACTAATTATGAATCTTTTGGGAGACCAAAATGGATAAGGCGCTAATTTTTTTAAAAAGTGAGTACTTAACTCTAAAAACGGTATTTGAAGAAGTCCTGATTTTTTCTGCTCAAGACAGTTCCGTAACGGGAATGAAAAATTACATGCTTGTTGCACTCACCCACAAAAGGGAACATTTCACAAAAACTAAGTCGGAATTCCTTAAAAGCCCTATAAAATTGGCTGATTTAGAAAACCATGATTTCAAAGCTAATTTCGCGGCAACCAATTACTTGAAAAGTTCTAGGTAGCTTTTTAGCCTTCCCCTCTTAAAACCTTCATAATAGCATCTGCTTTCACTTCACATTCCATATACTCTTCTTCAGGAATAGAATTATGCGTAATTGCTCCTCCAACCATGTACGATAAATACTGGTTTTTTGCATTGTATTGCAAACTACGTATCACGACATTGAAATCAAAATCACCTGAAGGAGTGATGTAACCTACTGAACCAGAATAAATTCCACGCTTAGTGTGTTCAAATTGTTCAATAAGATTAGTTGCCATAATTTTCGGAGCTCCCGTCATGCTACCCATCGGAAAAGCTTTTTTTATCACATCGGTGAAATGGTGTTTTTCGTCCATTTCACAACTGATAGTAGAGATCATTTGATGCACATTTGAAAACGAGTATACCCCAAATAACTCATCTACTTTTACCGTTGTTTGCTTTGCTGTACGCGATAAATCATTCCGTACCAAGTCTACAATCATCACGTTTTCTGTACGGTCTTTTTTACTGTGATATAGATCGATTTTTAGCTGTGCATCTTCTTCTAAATCAGCACTTCGTTTGGCAGTCCCTTTTATAGGTTGCGACAAAATATGAGTTCCCGCTTTTTTAATAAAACGCTCCGGGCTCGCACACATCAAGTACTGTTCGTCAAAATTACAATATGCCGAAAACGGAGTGGGCGAAGTCCGCATAAGTGATTGGTATAAGTCGAAGGGTTTCACCGTTACCTTCTCTGCATAAAACTCTTGACAGAAGTTAGCTTCGTAAATATCACCCATTTGAATATGGTGCAGCAATGATTTTACCCCTCTAATATATTCGGCATGATGAATTCTGGGTTTAATACTTATTGGCAATAACCCAGTAGTATTGGGCACTTCTATGGCTAATATTTCATCTAGAATTATTTTCGGATCCTTTCCAATACACGCTATTGTAATTTCATTATTCCAAACCGTTATTACCGTTTCAGGAACAAAAAAATGCATATTCGAAACGCCATGAAAATCTTCATTATGAGAAACCACCTCTTCCAGTTCATTTTTTAAATCGTAACTCAAATACCCCAAAAGCCAGTCTTGATGTTTTTGATGAAAAGTTTTTAATTTCTCAAACGAATTCTCCTTACTAATTAACTCTTCTATGGCATTAACGCCAATTACTAAATCATACGTAAACCCGCCTGGATACTGCGGATTATTCACCGCATGACTATCTAAAATCACACACGGATTATGGCGTTCTGCCCAGCGAATTAGCTTGGGTCTATCACTCTTATCAAATAGAAATTTTTCTGTAGAACGCTTCATTGGCTGCAAAGTTAATTTCTTTATAAAAACCACCAATCCTAAAATACTCCCACTGGTGTAAATGCATGAATGAAACGAATTGTAAAATGTACTTTTGAGGTATGGACTTGGTTATCGACCTCAAAAATATTACGCGTGAATTTATAGTTGGACAACAAATTGTTCGAGCGCTACGCGGTATTAATATTGAAATTCAACGCAACGAATACACTGCTCTTATGGGGCCGTCAGGTTCTGGTAAGTCAACATTGATGAATGTTATTGGTTGTTTAGACACGCCAACCGCAGGATCTTACTTATTAAACAATAAGGATGTTAGTCGAATGGTTGATGATGAACTAGCTGAAATCCGTAACAATGAAATTGGTTTTGTTTTCCAAACTTTTAATCTTTTACCAAGATACACCGCACTCGAAAATGTGGCCTTACCTCTTGTGTACGCAGGATGGACTAAAAAAGATCGTTTAGAACGCGCTGCCGAAGTACTAGAACAAGTGGGATTGGCAGATAGAATGACACATACGCCTAATGAACTTTCGGGTGGTCAAAGACAAAGAGTTGCTGTAGGTAGAGCGTTGGTTAATAACCCTTCTATTATATTGGCTGATGAGCCTACCGGTAACTTAGACTCCAAAACTTCGCACGAAATAATGGCGCTTTTCAACGAAATACACACCAACGGAAACACCGTGATTTTAGTAACCCACGAAGAAGATATTGCCGCACATGCTAACCGCGTTATTCGTCTTCGTGATGGATTGGTTGAATCGCAAGGGTTATAATTTTTTACTGAGGCAAAAATTTTATATTTGAGATATTAATGTGAATCAACGATGAACTTTCTTAGAAATTTCACCCTTTTACTCTTTCTATCCATATTTACTTTAACTCAAAGTTGTGTTAAACAACCGTGTTCTGAGATCCCATGTCATAACGGAGAAGACTGTATAAATGGTGCGTGTGATTGTATGGATTGGACTAGTGGGGAGTTTTGCCAGGTAGAGATACGTTCTCGTTACTACGGACGTCATTATGGCACCACCACATGGTTTGGTCATCTCCAAGAAACAGAAATAAATTTCACTCAAGATGGTGCCAATTTACAAAGGATCCTTGTTGATGATTCCTACTACTTAGAATTGGCCACTGTTTCAGAGTTTTTCGTGCCAAAACAAGAAATTAATATTCAAGGGGTTTCAACAACAATACAAGGTGATGGCATTCTATATTCTAACAGAAAAATTGAATATAATTATACCTTAACCTCAAACGGCATTACTACAGCCTACACCTTTAAAGGATCTTATTAACCCTCTAACCTAGGGTAACCCCTAGGTTAAATTACTCCACTTCAAAATCAAAATAAGTATCTGGAAAGGGTTCGTTTTTTAGCGTGAAATGCCACCACTCTTCGTTATACGGAACAAATCCATTTTTCACCATCACCTCTTGCAATAGCTGTCTATTTGATTGTGCTACTAAAGAAATTGTGGTGTCTGATGGCCAAGACTTAGGTCCAAAATAATCCCAAGTAGTACCCATATCTAGTTCGTCACCATTTTCATCTATCAATGTTAAATCAATAGTGCTACCACGTGAATGTCCGGATTTTGATGCGATATAATTCAACTTAAAAAGGTCCGCCTTATTGACTTCAGGATAGTATTTTGCCTTGGTTTTCATATCATCCAAATCTTTGGCCCATCTTGAAAAATGGTCCACTGCTCTTTGCGGACGGTAGGTATCAAAAACTTTCAATCGGATGTTTTGAAGCTGAAATTCAGAGGATACTTTTTCCACCGCTTTTGCGGCATCTTTAGAAATAATACAAACGGAATTCTGATAGCCATCTACCCTAGCACCAACAAAATTATCATTGCCATAATACCGAATATCCAATACCACGGTAGGAACAACATCTTTTAAATATACAAATCCAGTAGGTAAACTTGTGTTTGATTTTTCATTTTGAAAATTACATCCCGTACCTAGAAAAGTAATTGCAATAATCCAAACCAAGGATTTCATCTGAAACATCCACCGCATCATGTTTTTTTTTTGAATTTGATTCCGAAAATACATTAAATATTGAAATAGACTTTCGAGATTAATTAGCCACGATTGCACGAATACGTTTGCCCTATTGATAATTGAAACCTTAAATCAAGCGCACAAAAAAACCAGCTCTACTTTCGTGAAACTGGCTCATCCCCTTTTCAAATAAACTACCTAAAACGGACTAGACAATTCTGGATTTGTTAAATAATCTGGATCCGACAATGTTTTCAAAAATGCAACCAGGGCAGCCTTTTGATCTGCGGTCAAATGCACCCCTCCATCAAACGCATAGACCATTAATGGGTCTACCGTAGAGGTATTATGCACTCCAGTACTATAGAAATCGACCACTTCTTCTAAGGTCGCAAATCTACCATCATGCATATAGGGTGCGGTATGTTCAATATTTCTAAGGGTGGGTGTTTTAAATCTACCCAAATCACTTGAATTTCCAGTAACGGCCATTAACCCATCTGCAGGATTTAAATCCAATCCATTATTTCTAGGGGTGTTATCTGTAAAAAGTGCCGTGCCGTGGCAATGAAAACAATCGCCCACTTCGGTATTAAACAACTCTAACCCTTCTAATTCTTGTACGGTAAGCGTTGTTTCTCCTCTATAAAATTGGTCAAACTTAGCATTTCCACTAGTCATTATTCTTTGAAAAGAAGCCAAGGCATATGCGGCCTCTTTTGAGGTAATTACATCTACATCATAGGCCTTTTTGAATAGGTCTCTGTATTTCTCGTTATTGTTTAAACGCTCCATATTGGTCTCAAAAAACACCTCAACTTCAAATGTCATCACATCTTCAAGGGTACCCTGAAAACCACCGTTCCACATATAGTTATTACTCCAAGCAAAATTTACATGAGCCAAAACTTGTTCATGACCATTATCAATTTGAAATGCTTGATCCTGATGATGGCAATCTGCACATGCACGCAGGCTATCTTTATCCATAATATCATCGTAATATAACATCCTACCTAAGGCAACACCTTCCATTGTCATTGGGTTCTCTTCTGGAATTATCATATCTGGAAACCCAATTGGGATTTCTACGGGATAAGGTGTTGTGACATACGGCTTATCTCCCGGTGGTATTATTGGTTCTGGGCCATCACTCTTACAACTTGAAAAAGTAACTAGACCCAAGACCAATACACCCCCTATAAATTTAAATACCTTCATAATTTTGTTTTTAGTTTACGGTACAGGTAAATACATTCGTTCCGTTGTTTTGAATGGTTTCTTGCGCTTCGTGGTTTCCCATAATGGCAGCTCCAAAATAGGCGAAATCCCAAACTACAGGAGAGTTAAACCAATTTTTTATCTCCATATCTAATTCAATACTCACCTCATTATTAGTAACTTCAAATCCTGAATTAGGCAGAACCATATTAATACTGTAATCCGTTTTGTCTAAGCCACCAGAGTGAAAATTGAAAAATTTCTTAATCCCATCATCTAAATATTGACCTTCTAATTTTTGGTAATGATACCCACCACCCATATTTTCTGGCCAAAACATTTGAAATTCAGGAGGAGTAGAAAATCTATTCGAAATATTATCTTCATTAATAAATCCGTACGTAAAACTGATTCCAGTATATACACCGGCAGGAATTTTACTTTCAAACGTATACGCTTCTGTTTCCGGAATAGCATGCTCTACATAATGCATATCACTCAATCTCACGTCATCTTTACCATCCCGGTGAAACGTTAATCTGGTCACAAAATATTTTATGGTTCGCATACTGAATGTATCTCCATTCGTATTGATATACTTCAGGGTATCAATTTCAACCGGGGCATTATCCATAAAATGATTAAAATTCATGTGGACTACTGTATTTTCACTTTCTGGTGGATCAACAGGGTCATCCGGGGTACACCCAGAATAACTTAACATCAAACCTATTGTTAAACCTAGTAATAATAATTTTCTCATTTTGTAAAATGTTGTCAGCTTTTACCGAACTAATAGGAAGACAGTTCTTCGGTTTAACCAATTATGTATGAATAATTTTGACGTGCTTTCTTTATCGAGCTAAAGGTCGGGAATACTTATTTCACCTAAAATGATAAAAGTCAAGTAAATTTTTTATTAACGTAGGTGATTCTTAAATCGCAATGAAACATAACTTTGCCCGCTATCGATGGCTATTCAACTAGAAAATATTATCAATTCCTCTCCTTTACTGGATGTGAAAAAACCTATTTTGGTAGGTGTAAGCGGTGGCGCTGACTCTATTGTTTTAGCGCATTTGTTGCATAAAGCAGGATTCAAAATTGCGATTGCTCATTGCCACTTTAACCTGCGTGGAGAAGATGCCGATAGTGACCAAGAATTTTCTAAACAGTTTGCGGAAAAGTTAAAAGTCCCGTTTTTTACGGTCAAGTTTGAAACGCAGACTTATGCCGATACTCGAAAGGTGTCTATTCAAATGGCAGCCCGAAATCTTCGGTATTTCTGGTTTGAAAAAATCTGTACCGAAAACGATTATAGCCAAATTGCGGTAGGTACTCATTTAACCGATAACATAGAAACGTTTCTATTTAATGCGACCAAAGGAACGGGCTTAAACGGATTAAGAGGCATTAAACCAAAAAACAATAAAGTTGTTCGACCTCTTTTGCAAGTTTCCAAAGCAGAGATTTATGCGTACGCAAAATTAGAAGGGTTAGACTGGCGAGAAGATGTATCAAACAAAAGCATCAAGTACCATAGAAATAAAATCAGACACCAAGTATTACCCGTTTTAACAGAAATAAACCCCAACTTAGAGGCTACGTTTCAGCGTAACTTTAAGCGGTTATCTCGATTAGATTCATTTGTGCAACAAGAAGTAGATTCTGTTTGGAACTCATGGGTTAAGAAGGATAAAAAAGGATTTCGTATTTCTATTTCAGAGCTAAAATCCAATCCGTTTTCTGATGTGGTTTTAACCTACAAGTTACAACCGCTGGGTTTTAACATTTCGCAAATAGAGGATTTACTTCAAGCTATTACCGGACAGCCAGGTGGGATTATTTCTTCTAAAGATTATCATATTTACATTGATAGACAAGAGGTTTACATTCAGCAAAAACGATTCTTTTCTATTCCTAATCACTATTTAATTACCGAGTTTTTAGGCGAAATCACCAAACCATTACCCCTAAAATTTAAACACCTTCATGCCAAGGAAGTAAGGTTTGACACGGGTAAAAATAGTGCCTATTTTGATTTTGAAACCCTTCAATTTCCTTTGACTTTACGGAAATGGAAAGATGGGGACCGAATTAAACCTTTTGGAATGAAAGGCTCTAAAAAAGTATCCGACCTGCTTATTGATGCAAAAATTCCGCTTCACGAAAAAGAGAATATTTGGGTTCTGGAAAGTAATAGTGAAATTTGTTGGGTAGTTGGAGTACGGGCTTCAGAGACTTTTAAGGTCACAAGTTCTACTTCTCGGGTATATCAACTAGAATTAGATTCTGTTTAATAGTTTTCTATCTTTAGCACATCAATCGGTTAATAAATGGATAAAAAATTACGTCAACAAGCAGATTTCTTATATCTCATTTTAGCAGCCTTATTCATTGCTTCGTTGGTAGTGACTAACCTCATCGCTAATAAGTTTGTAACGGTAGATTTAGGATTCAAGCAATTTGTGATTTCTGCGGGTATGATTCCTTATCCAATTACATTTTTAATCACCGATATCTTATCTGAAATTTATGGTAAACGAAAAACAACCAATGTGGTAATATCTGGTTTTTTTGCCTCCATATTTGTACTGGGAGTTTTGTGGTTAGGTAATTTTTTTCCAGCCATAGATCAATCGCCTGTTGATGATGATTCTTATAGTTTAGTTTTTGCGAATTCTTATCGCGTAGTATTTTCATCTATGATTGCCTACCTCATTGCACAGTTTGCCGATTTAAAATTATTCCATTTCTGGAAAAACCTCACCAAGGGCAAACACTTGTGGTTACGTAATAATGCATCTACCATTGTTTCTCAGTTATTAGATACTACTCTAGTGGTAGGTGTACTATTTATTGGGAAAATGACTTTCCCTGAAATGGGTGAGTTAATAAAAGATGGTTGGTTGTATAAAATCTTATTCGCATTAGTTGATACCCCAATAATGTATTTAGCCGTTTTTCTTATTCGTAGAAAATTCCATTTGAATCCAAATGAGGAAATGTCGTAAAACTGGCATTTCACATTTTTAAAGAACCTTACATTTCCAGAAATTAACGATAATTTAGATTGGTGTTAAAAGGTAGTTATTTGAGTTTTACGCCATAAACTTATGTATTACATTTGGCCATCTTCAAAAAACACACAATGGGTAAACAAATTTTCAAAATTTTCGCATTAAGCTTAGCAATCCTCTTTGTAGGACTGTCAAATATTACTGCTCAGGTATTCAATCCCGTAAAATGGGAATATAAAACTGAGAGCCTTGGTAATAATGAGTTTGAGCTACAATTTATTGCCACAATTGACGCCCATTGGCACGTATATTCTCAAAATGTAGATGATGGCGGACCTATTCCTACCTCTTTTCTATTTAAGAAATCAGACCAATATGAGCTAATTGGAGACGCTACTGAGTCAACCGGAATTACGATTGACGATCCCGTTTTTAAAATGAAATTGAAGTACTTTGAGAATAAAGCCATCTTCAAACAAAAAATAAAACTACGCAGTGCTACCGCAAAAATATCGGGCGAGTTAGAATTCATGAGTTGTGATGACGAAAAGTGTTTACCACCCGAATTACTTGATTTTGAGTTTAACCTTAAACAAGAAACTGCATCCAGTAAGACAGAAGAGACTAAGGTAGCGGAGTCAGAACCCACACCACCTATTACGATTACACTATCTGGAGATGCTGCTCCTATTGAAAATCAAGGCGTTTTAACCCCAGTAACCTGGGAAACTGAAATGATTGATTTAGGTGATGGCGTATATGAATTACACGCTATTGCAACTATTGAAGAACATTGGCACTTATACTCTATGGAGTTACCTAGAGATGATGGACCACAAGCTACAGAGTTTAACATATTAAAGCCAGAAGGATTAAAACCTATTGAAAAAGCGACTGAAATTGGGGATGTAATAGAAGAACATGATCCGAATTTTGATATGGTCCTACGTTATTATGCCAATACCGTAACTCTTTCTCAGAAAGTAAAAGTGGCAGATAAAAACCTTACCATTTTAGCCGAAGTTTATTTCATGGCTTGTGATGCACATACATGTATTCCGCCAGAGGCTATAGAATTAGAGTTTGTTGTTGGTAGCGGAACCGCAAGTACTTCAGCTGAAAAGATAGATTCTCTTGGTGAAGTAGCCTCCACAGATAGTACTGAAGAAACAGAAGGCCGTTCTATGCTAAGCGTAATGATTCTTAGTTTTCTTGGAGGATTAGCTGCTTTGCTTACTC
Organism: uncultured Desulfobacterales bacterium; assembly: GCA_964195485.1. GTDB lineage: Bacteria > Bacteroidota > Bacteroidia > Flavobacteriales_G > Salibacteraceae > CAJXZP01. The sequence goes on along the minus strand of CAXMPG010000143.1, from coordinate 2,221 downwards.
CCTGTGTGTTTCCTATGATACCAATGACGGTTAGTTTCTTTACGAAACAAAGTAAAACCAAAGCTGCAGGAATTAGAAACGCTCTTATTTACGGATTCTCAATTATTTTTATCTACGTTATTTTAGGTATTGGAGTGTCCACTATTTTTGGTGCTGATGCCCTAAACGCCATGTCGACCAATGTGTGGTTCAATATTTTATTCTTCTTTTTATTAGTCATATTCGCTATCTCATTTTTGGGAGCGTTTGAAATCACTTTACCTTCCTCTTGGGTTAATAAAGCAGATGCAAAAGCAGACCAAGGAGGCTTAATTGGAATATTCTTTATGGCCTTTGTGTTAGTATTAGTTTCTTTTTCTTGTACAGGTCCAATTATTGGAACTTTACTTGTGGAAGCAGCAGTAACGGGGGGTTATACTGGACCGATTCTAGGAATGCTTTCGTTCTCAACCGCTTTAGCGTTGCCATTTGCACTATTTGCAATGTTCCCAGGATGGATGAATTCTTTACCAAAATCTGGTGGTTGGTTAAATACAGTAAAAGTAGTTTTAGGTTTTTTAGAACTAGCTTTAGCTTTCAAATTCTTATCAAACGCAGATTTAGTTTTACAAGCAGGATGGTTACCACGTGAAGTATTTATTGCTATTTGGATAACCGTTTTTGGTACATTAGCAATCTACCTTTTTGGATGGATAAAATTACCACACGATTCGCCACTTGATGGCATTTCTGTAGGAAGGTTATTAATGGCAATTACCGTTACGTGGTTTGTTATTTACCTTATTCCTGGAATGTGGGGCGCACCATTAAAAATCATTTCTGGATTCCCGCCACCGGCTTTTTATAGCGAGTCACCAAACGGAGTAGGTAATACTGCGGTATCCGTAACAAGCACTTCTAATAGCCATGCTGGAATTCCTAAAGGAGCAGATCCAGGTCATTGTCCGCATAACATCAACTGTTTCCATGACTACGAATTAGGAATGGATTACGCTAGAGAAGTTGGCCTTCCAGTGATGTTAGATTTTACAGGATGGGCTTGTGTAAACTGTCGTAAAATGGAAGAACAAGTGTGGAGTGATCCTCATGTACTGGAAATGTTAAAAGGCGATTTTGTTTTAATCTCTCTTTACGTGGATGAAAAAACAAAGCTTCCAGAAGCGGATCAATATGTTTCACCCACAACCGGCAAAAAAATAAAAACCGTTGGAAACAAATGGAGCGATATGCAAATCCGTGAATACGGAACAAATGCGCAGCCCTATTACGTTGTGATCGACCATAACGAAAAACAACTTCATGAGCATGCGGCTTACGACCCTGACATTCCGAAATTTGTGGACTGGTTAGAGCGAGGTAAAAAGATTTTTGACGAAGAAAAATAATAACAATACAATGAATTGAAGGCCGATGATTTAAGTATCCTCGGCCTTCTTGCTTTTAACTTCCATCAATTAATTAGCTTTGCCCTTTCAAAACAAAAGCATGAGCCAAGAATTTATTCGCCAAATATTCGCAGAATCACAAGAGGTTTTACAAAATTTCTCTTCCGATACTTCTAAGTTAAAAGCAGTTTCAGATGCCGGTGAATTAATGGTTTCTGCAATAAATAACGGCAACAAAATTATTTCGTGTGGCAATGGAGGCTCTATGAGTGATGCCATGCACTTTGCCGAAGAACTCACCGGTAGATTTAGAGAAAATAGAAAATCCTTACCCGCATTAGCTATTTCAGACCAAGGTTATTTAAGTTGTGTTGCAAATGATTACGGTTACGATTTCGTGTTTTCAAGGTTTGTGGAAGGCATGGGTCAAAAGGGAGACATCCTACTAGCTATAAGTACTAGCGGAAACTCTACCAACGTAATCAACGCTGCAAAAGCGGCACACGATAAAGGAATGAAGGTTATTGGCCTTACCGGAAAAAACGGTGGTGATCTAGCTCAATATTGTGATGTGGAGATTAGAGTGGAGCATCAAGGTTATGCTGATCGTATTCAAGAAATTCACATTAAAGTGATTCATTCACTTATTGGCTTGATAGAAAAATCACTTTAATTCTTCGTTAAAAGAAACCTTTCTCAATAACCTACGTACTCTCTAAAATATAGCCGGATTGGTATCCTGATAATTATTCTTTAATAATTTGATAATTAACCATATATTCGCCAACTATTTAATAAAAAAATTAGGATTCATTTCCAATCAACATAATTTTTAA
>CAXMPG010000142.1:0-16129 GCA_964195485.1 uncultured Desulfobacterales bacterium | reverse complement strand
TTCGAAAGTTTTATTTAACTTTCTTAGGATTATTCTTTACATAGGAATCCCAACCCGAATACGATTTACCCGCTTTAACAGTGTTTCCTTGAAAGAAATGACATAATGCTGCCGCCAACCCATCCGATGCGTCTAAATGCTTTGGCATGTCCTCCGGCTTCAGTTTAAGGATGCTTTGTAACATAGCAGCCACTTGTTCTTTGGAAGCGGTTCCCGTACCTGTAATAGATTGTTTGATTTTTCTAGGAGCATATTCAAATATGGGTAAGTCTCTATACACCGCTGCGGCCATGGCTACTCCTTGTGCACGTCCTAATTTAAGCATGGACTGTACATTTTTACCAAAGAAAGGTGCTTCTAAAGACACTTCATCTGGATGAAATTCATCTATCAGCCCTAAAGTGCGTTCAAATATTCTACGAAGCTTTGCTCCATGGCTAGGTAATTTACTTAAATGGATAACGCCAAGTGTTACCATTTCGGCTTTCTTACCCGTAATTTTGATTATTCCGTATCCCATTATGGTAGTTCCGGGATCAATACCTAAAATTATTTTTTCTATTGCCAAAATGAATAAATTTGTGTGAATCTAACACATGCAGTCAACAAAGAAAAACAATCTATACCGATATTTAGGCATGTTCCTCAAGGCACTTATGCTGGTGTTGACTTTTTGGTTTATTTATGATCGGATTTTCTCTACCAAAGACCTTCAAGAAATTTCGGATTATTTTAAAAGTCACCTTAATCAGGGTGATAAACTGTGGATGTTTGTTCTTGCCATTTTATTGATGTTCGTGAATTGGGGGTTAGAAACCTATAAATGGCGATACTTAATTCTTAAAATTGAGAACATATCTTTTCTTCGTGCAGTAAAAGCTATTTTATCTGGCGTTACCGTGAGTGTTTTTACTCCGAACCGAATTGGAGAATATGCAGGAAGGGTGGTTTACATCAATAAGGGTGATAGAATAAAAGCCGCATTGATTACCGTTATCAGTAGTTTTGGTCAATTAACGGTTACTTTATTAGTGGGTGCTTTGGCTTTCCTTTTTTACTTACAGGCGTATCACTCGGAGACCATCGGTAGCCTTTCAATTTATATAGCCATTCAGTTATACATCGTTTTTTTCGTATTGGTTCTGCTCACGTTCATTAACACATCTGTACTGACCATTATATTATCACGAATAAAATTTTTAGCTACACGATTTCAAAAATACATTGAGGTATTTTCTTATTATTCGCAGGCAGACTTACTCGTAATTTTGTTGCTTAGTTCAGCCCGGTTTATGGTATTTTCTACCCAGTATTATCTGTTACTTCTGTTTTTTGAGGTGGACATAACCTTGATGCAAGCAATTATTTTGATACCAGTGTATTTTATTACGCTTACAGCTATTCCTACCATAACCTTGGCAGAGTTAGGGGTTAGAGAAGTGGTGGCAATCACCGTTTTTTCAGCTATATCTACAAACGAAATTGGAATGGTCTCTACCTCATTTGCAATATGGGTGATTAACCTTGCCATTCCGGCTATTTTAGGGGTGTTCTTTGTTCTACGTGCGCGTTTATTTAAAGAATCTTGATGATGTGGTTTGTGCTCATTTCTGCTTTGGTGATGTTAGTCTACACCATCATTATTTTCCAGTTTCGTACTGGAATTGGTCGCAACGTCATTGCAGTTAATCAAATAAATCCGCAGCCTAGAATATCCATTGTAGTCGCCCTTAAAAATGAAGCTTCGAATATAGAGCCATTATTAGCCAGCATAAAAGGATTAGATTACCCGAAAGAAAAACTAGAGCTGATTTTAGTGGATGACAATTCAAGCGATGCCACTTTAAGCCTATTACAGAGTTATGTTTCGGATAGCATTAATGTTTTTTCCAGTACTGGAAGTGGTAAAAAGCAAGCCTTAGAAATGGGGATTAAAAATGCAATAGGAGATTGGATTGCCGTAACTGATGCCGATTGTGAATTACCGAAAAGCTGGCTTAGCTCGATGGTGCGGTATATTTCAAATGAAACAAAAATGGTTCTTGGGCCTGTGTTTGTTTCAGAAAGCAAAGGATTTCTACCGGAGATTCAGACCATAGAATTTCTAGCTCTGCAAGGCGCTACCTCTGGTTCAGCAGGAATAGGAAATCCTATTTCTGCAAATGGGGCAAATATGTTTTTTGAAAAGAAAGCATTTCAGACCGTAAAGCCTTATGAGTCTAATTACCATCTTAAAACAGGCGATGACCAATTTTTAATGATGGCTATCAAAAACAAATATCAAAACGCCATTGTATACGCACAGGATAAAAATGCTATTGTAAGTACACAACCCGTAAATAGTTGGAATAAATACATTGCCCAAAGAGTGCGTTGGGCTTCAAAGGGAAGTGCGTATTCGGATACAACCATCAAGCTAAAAGGTGCCGTCATTTTCATGACTTCGTTATTGGTAGCAAGTAGTCTGATATATGGGGTTTTAATTGGTAATTATTATTTGGCCTTTGGATTTATCCTAGTAAAAATGCTAGTAGACTTAACGCTAATAGCACCAATGAAACGTTTTTCAGGACGGTCATTTAGTATGCTCAGTCTAATTGGGTCAGCAATTCTCTATCCTTTTGTAGTTGTTTTATCGGTGGGTTTAGGGTTTTTAAAAAAGTAATAAAGCCAACCCTAAAACACCCAAAGAACAAACAAGAAGATGGGTAAGGCTACAATAAACAGAAATAAGGAGTAGGGTAAAATTTGTTTTGCTTTCAATCCAGTAATGCCCAATAGCGGAAGCGCCCAAAACGGTTGGAGCATATTTGTAAGTTGGTCACCATACGCAAAAGCCATGATGTTTTTTGCTAAAGGAGCGCCAATTTCATTAGCAGTTTCAATTAATAAAGGTCCTTGAATAGCCCATTGTCCACCACCGCTAGGAACTAGAATATTTACCATTCCAGCGCTGAAAAAAGTAAAGTAGGTAAACGATTGCTCTGATGCCACGGATGCGATAAATTCCGAAAACATGGAAATCAATTCTGAATCGCGCATTATTCCCATAATACCAAAATACAAAGGGAATTGGATTAAAATTCCGGCAGCACCTGAAATAGCATTATCTACTGCTTTTAGAAAGGAATGAAAATTTTGGTGAAATATTATTCCAAGTCCTAATAATAGTAAGTTGATATTATTTGGGGTAAAGAAATGAGAAAATCCGAGGACCCAAAACATTTTATATAACGCATAACCTAGAATAGTAGCTCCAATAAACCAACCTAGCATACGAGAATAATCTAATCTTTCCGCGCCTTCAATAATCTCAACTTCATCTTTTGTAAAATGAGATTTTAACTCAATAGGTGTGCTTTCTGTTTTCTTACCTATCCAGTACATAGCCAAAGGAACGATAATCAATAACAAGGCAGAAGCCGTAAGGTTCATGTTAGAAAAAACCGTTTGTCCGTAATCAATAGCGTCTGGGATATTTGCCAACGATAACCCATCTGGCACCAAAGAAGCTAAGTGTCCTGGTTCTGCAATTTTGGCGAGCGAAGACCCAGAGAATCCACCATGCCAAACCATTAAGCCAGAATAACCAGCTGCAGCGATTAATGGATAGTTGATTTTCCATCCTTGACGAACCGCTTCTTCGGCAACTTTTCGAGCCATGATTGCTCCAAAGATTAATCCTAATCCCCAATTAAAAAACGCGACTAACATGGTTAGCAGCGTAACTATTGCGGCCGCTTTTGAAGAGGAGTCTAAGTGGACAACTACTTTACTGATAAATTTATTTACGGGATTACTAAGCGCTAATACATGTCCTAAAACAAGCATGAGCATCATTTGTAGGGCAAAAACGAGAAGACTATTATTCCAAAGCCCTTTTTCCCAATAGGTTAAAATGGTATAGGGTTTAAATTCTCCTTCTATTCCAGTACCGAATAAAAGGGCAATAATAAATGCAAAAAAAGAAAGCACTATTGCAATCGTAAATGGCGAAGGCAATAGTGCTTTATATACTTTAACGAACTTATTAGTAAAGCTCATGTAATTGCATTAGTTCTTTATTTAGAATGGTAAATCGTCATCGTCACCACCTGCAGCAATTGGAGGAGGAGTTGGAAGTGGAGCGCTTTCAGCTGGAGCACTAGTAGCAGCACCTTTTTCCATTTTCCATGCGTTTAAGTTCACATAGTATTTACCGTTATATTCGTTTCCACGAATGTTAAAACTTACCGTAACTTCATCGTTAATGGTATAAGTATCTAAAACGCTACATTTTTCTTTGAAAAAGTCAAACTGTACATCTTGAGGATATTGCTCAGCAGTTGTTACCACAAAACTTCTTTTTGAAAACCCACTATCAAATGTTTGAGTATCCAATATCACTTTAATTCTTCCTTGTAATTGTAAATCCATTTTTATTAGTCGTTGAAGGCTAGGAGCGTCATCCATGCCAATTGTATTTGATTATTATTAATTTGTTCTTTTGCTATTTTATGTAATTCGAGTTCTAATTGAATACCATCATCTTCATGAGCTAGGAAAATTTCACTTAACTCAAATAACTTATGATCGTTAACTTCCAACTCTGCAGGTAAACTTTCTACATTTCCTAACCTACCTAAATCGTTTCCGGTAAGCACTTTAGAGTTGCGTATATCTTGAGGTATTTGGTCTACTCCAATCCCCAAAGTACGAAGAGGTTTTTCAATTTCAAAAAGAGAATCACCATGTGCTCTTGAATACCAATCGCCACCCATTCTACCTACTAAATCAATTTTAGTTTGGTCAATAGTTCCGTTTTCACCCAGTACATTAGTATTGATATGAAACATAACTACTTCACAGATTACTAAGTTCCCAGCGCCACCCTCTGCGCCTAACTCAATAATGTCAATCACTTTGCACTCCATAGATACAGGAGATTCTTCTACACGAAATGGTTTAACCAAATCACTTTCTATTGCCGTTAAGCCCGATTTAATGAACTCATCCACACCATCTGCGTATTCCGTACTGGATAAGGACATTTGTTCCACAATGGCATGGTTTACCACATTAATCACAACTTCACCAGTAGCCTTCACGTTTTCAAGCGTATGTTTAATAGTATTGTCTCTTACTCTTCTTGAAGGAGAGAAAACTACAATCGGTGGATTGGCACTAAATCCATTAAAGAATGAAAAAGGACTTAAGTTTCGGTTTCCTTCTTCATCCACAGTACTAGCTAACGCAATTGGTCGCGGACCAATTGAACCAAGCATGGTACCAAAAACCTTTGGTGTGGTTTCTTCTTTTGGATTTATTTGAATAAATTTTTGCATGAATTACAAAGGTAAAATGCCGATTGATAGATTCAAATAATACGGGTGTTTTTTGCAAACGATTATCGGTATTTATCAACAAAAATGGACGGTAAGAATTATTAGGTCAAAAAAGCATATTTAGGTTTGCATAATGTAAAAGATGACTATCTTTGCCGCCTGATTGACATGCTAACTTTTTGGTTTTGTCAATCACAGAATGCGCCCCGACCATAATCGGGGGTGGTGAATCTCAACTATCATTGAGAGGAAGACACGCTAGACTTAGGGTCTAGCAAACAAGAATGCGGATGTGGTGAAATTGGTAGACACGCTAGACTTAGGATCTAGTGCCGCAAGGTGTGAAAGTTCGAGTCTTTTCATCCGCACAAAAAGCTAGAACGAAAGTTCTGGCTTTTTTTATGGATTAAAGTTTCGAGAAGCGTTTCCCTATAAAGAAGGATATTGGGAAGTGCTTTTAACCTTGAAAATAGCTCAACATTCACTTGATTGATGGGCTGTTTTTATTCCTTAAACTTTAACATTAAACCCTACATTTGCACTACATGAAAAGAAGATTAAGAATTTATGGTTTTGGTTTAGGCCTTGGGATACTTATGGCTTGGGCGTTATTTTTACGTGGTAGAAATACGAGTAACTATACTGCTTGGACTCCAAATAATAGAATATTAGAAGAAATCAGATTAGACTCTACTTTAGCATTAGATGACGCCTTTTGGTGTGAGATTGGCTCTCTAGGTTTTTCTAGTATTGAATACGATGAATTACTAAATGATGGAAATGTAGTTTTTAGCGACAGTCATGTAGAAACATGGCCTAGAAGCTATAAAGTGGAGTATGAAACAGAGAATAAAGGAACTTTGGTTATTGAGTATTCAAAAACAGAAGCAAAACATTTTGGGGTAACAAGCATTTTAAAAAAAGGCGAAGATATTTCGTGTGATTGCTAATGAACATTAACGCAGGAACATATCAGGTAGTTTTTGATCATTCAATGGACGAATTGGTTCGTTTTGTGAATGACAATTACCCAAACTCAAAACGTTACATCATTGCAGATAGTAATACCCTTGAATTATGCTTACCTATTATCGACACGTATTTAGGCGCTTTAAAGGTGGAACAGCAGGTTTTCAAAATAGAGCCTGGAGAGGATAGTAAGTCTATTGACTTGGCGCATCAACTTTGGGAGAATTTCACCGATTTAGAAATAACTAGAGGTGATTTAATCCTAAACATTGGTGGCGGAGTAGTGACTGATTTAGGAGGCTTTGTTGCTGCAACGTACAAAAGAGGAGTGGATGTTATTAATATTCCAACTACACTTTTAGCGATGGCTGATGCTTCAGTAGGTGGTAAAGTTGGGGTGAATTTTCATCAATTAAAAAATCAATTAGGTTATTTTTCTAATCCTAAAGGGGTTTTCATTCATACGGAGTTTTTGCAAACCTTACCAGATCGTGAGTTTGTTTCTGGGTATGCAGAAATGATTAAGCACGCTTTAATAGCAAACTCGAACTCTTGGGAGTTGATGAAGCAAAAAGGCGCGCCATCTATTGATTTTGTAACCGAGTTATTACCCCAATCCGTAGCTATAAAAAATGATTTTGTTAAAGAAGACCCTTTAGATAATGGAATTCGTAAAACGTTGAATTTCGGACATACCATAGGTCATGCGATAGAAACCTTGTTCATGGATTCTGATACAGAAGTATTGCATGGTGAGGCTGTTGCTGCAGGAATGATTAGTGCGGCATATATCTCACATAAAAAAGCCGGTTTAAGTGCGTCCAACTTATTAGAAATTGTAAACCTATTAAATACGGTTTTTGATTTAGAGTTTGTGAGTTGGCTTATGGCAGAGAATTTAGAGTTACCGTTAAAACACGATAAAAAGAATGCCGGTTCTACCCTGCAATTTGTGTTAATTTCAGAACCAGGTAAATCCATTATAAATCAAGAGGTGTCTATGCAATTAGCATTAGAATCTTTTGAGTATTTACAAGAAGTGGTAGGAGGCGAATAATGAGACTTTCTGCTCCAAATAGCATTAATGAAGCGGCTGTTGAAGTTCCTTCTTCAAAAAGTATTTCTAATCGGTTATTAATTATCAAGGCCTTATCAGATTCTGGTTTAGGAGAGATAACAAACTTGTCTAGGGCTCAAGATACGATTGTTTTGGCGCAACTGTTAACGGAAATGCCTGCTGTATTTGATGTGGGGCATGCAGGTACCGCCTTTCGTTTTTTAACGGGTTATTTAGCGATTACAAAAGGAGAGCACATTCTGACCGGGTCTGACAGAATGAAACTACGACCTATTTCATTATTGGTTGATGCCTTAAAAACACTTGGTGCAGAAATTCAGTATTTAGAAAAGGAAGGGTTTCCTCCATTGAAAATAAATGGAAAAGAGCTGATAGGCGGGCAAATTGAAATTGATTCCAGTGTTAGTAGTCAGTTTATTAGTGCGCTAATGTTGATTGCGCCTAAGTTGAAAAATGGATTAGAGATTAAGCTCACTGGAAGTAAGGTCTCTGTGCCGTATTTAAAAATGACGGCCGAACTTATGCATAATTGTGGAGCTAACGTAGGCTTTAAAGGGGATGTAATTTCCATTACAAAATCAGATTATTATTTTGATTCTATGGAAGTGGAGTATGATTGGTCTGCAGTTTCCTTTTGGTACGAATTAGTTGTTATTGCTCAATTGCCTTATTTACATATTGCGAATGTTAAGCAAATAAGCATTCAAGGTGATAAAAGAGTGATAGAGCTATTTAGCTCCTTTGGTGTAGCAAGTACCTTTGATGAAACAGGTCTTCATCTTCGATATTCAAAACCTAAAGAAATCAATTGCCCTAGAATTCTTGATTTTAAAGAAACGCCTGATTTGGTGCAGCCTTTTCTTGCTATGGCCGCGGTGATTGGGTTTACAATAGTGATTTCAGGTACCCATAATCTACAGTTTAAAGAAACCAATAGGGCTCAAGCGATGAAAAATGAGTTGTCGAAATTTGGAGTTTTATTGGATGTTTCTGACGATAGTATATTGATGATGCAAGGTTTGAAAGAGAATTTTCACACGTTAGTGAATATCGAGACATATCAAGATCATAGAATGGCCATGGCTTTAGCTCCTTTAGCTTTAATATCAGGTGAATTGGATATTGAAAACCCAGAGGTAGTAGAAAAATCTTACCCCGATTATTGGCACCAATTACAGAAATTAGGGTTTAAACTGAGTCGTTAATCTAACGGCTTGGTGATGTTCTTTGTGATTTCGGTAATCCAGCTTCTTGGTGAAAAACGCATAGCAAAAATCGATATCTTATTCATTAGCCCTGATACAATAAGAGATTCATTTTCCATCATTGCTTCAAACCCATCTTTTGCGACTTCTTGAGGCGTAGAAACTTTTTGTTTTGCAAATAGACCAGATTTCACCATGCCATCTGTTGCGGCTACAAAACCAGTTTCCGTAGGTCCGGGGCAAAGTGCGGTCACAGAAACACCCGTGTCTTTTAATTCGCAATGAATGGCTTCACTAAAAGAAAGAACAAATGCCTTGGAAGCAAAATAACACGCGTAAAATGGGCCAGGACCAAATGCAGCTGTAGAAGCAACATTAAGAATTTTTCCGTAGCCATGTTTTACCATTTTCTCGGTGTAGAGTTGGGTGAGAATAACTAAGGCACGGTTATTCAAATCCATTAATTTTAAATTAGCATCTAAATCTGTTTCGTGAAATTTTCCATAAACGCCAATTCCCGCGTTATTAATTAAATGGTCTACTCGTATGTTGTTTTTTTCCGTGAACTCCAGAACAGACTTTACATTGGCTTCTACCGTTAAATCTGTAGGGTAAATATGAGCCGTTATCCCGTACTCACTTTCTAATTCCTTTTTTATGTAAAGGAGTTTAGTCTCGTTTCGTGCCACTAAAACTAAATCGTATTTATTTTCGGCATGAATTCTTGCAAATTCTAACCCAATTCCGCCCGAAGCGCCAGTAATTAATGCAGTGATATTTGACATAGAGTTGGTTTTAAGGGAGTAAAGGTAGCGCTAAAATCTTATGTTAAAGAAAATATGAGACTTTGTTTTTAGTATAATTAATAATATTATTATTGAAAAGAAATTAAAACGACCTATTCCAATTACGGGATATAAATTACTAAAAAACGAATGCTTTTCAATTCTATTGATTTTGCGGTATTCTTACCAATAGTATTCTTGCTGTATTGGTTTGTAGCCAATAAAAACATAAAAATTCAAAATTCATTTATCGTTGTTTAGAGCTATTTATTTTATGGCTGGTGGGATTGGCGATTTCTATCTCTAATTTTATTTAGTACTATCGTTGATTTTTATATTGGACGATCTCTTAGTAAAGAAGAAGATACTCGTATACGGAAATTCCTTCTTTGGGTAAGTATAATTGTGAATCTTGGCTTTCTTGGCTTTTTTAAGTATTTCAATTTTTTTATTGATAATTTCACAACAGCGTTCTCATTCTTTGGCTCAGAATTTCAAACCAATTCGTTGGATATAGTATTGCCGGTTGGAATTAGTTTTTACACTTTTCAAACCTTAAGTTATACCATTGATGTTTACAAGAGAAAGCTGAAGCCAACCAACGATTTCATTGCCTTTTCGGCATTTGTAAGTTTCTTTCCGCAATTAGTTGCCGGGCCTATTGAACGAGCCACTCATTTGTTACCTCAATTTTATGAAAAGCGAAAGTTTGAATACAACAAAGCGGTAGATGGGTTGCAGCAAATTTTATGGGGTTTATTTAAAAAGATTGTTATAGCTGATAATTGTGCTGAATATGCGAATCAAATATTTAATAACTCGGGAGATTACTCCGGAAGTACATTATTGTTAGGAGCATTGTTTTTTACATTTCAAATTTATGGTGATTTTTCAGGTTATTCGGATATAGCTATTGGTACTTCAAGATTGTTCGGGTTTGACCTTATGCGTAATTTCAATTTTCCCTATTTCTCAAGAGATATGGGTGAATTTTGGAGAAGGTGGCATATTTCTCTTTCCACTTGGTTTAGAGATTACTTATATATTCCGTTAGGTGGAAGTAGAGGTGGTACTTGGATGAAAGTGAGGAATACTTTTATCATTTTTATTGTAAGTGGGTTTTGGCATGGTGCAAACTGGACATTCATTATTTGGGGCGCGCTTAACGCCATTTACTTTTTGCCTTTGCTATTAACAAAAAACAATAGAGCTAACCTAGATTCTGTAGCACAAGGAAAGTATTTGCCTAATGTTAAAGAGTTTTTTCAAATGTTTTTAACCTTTGGTCTTACCGTCTTAGCTTGGGTTTTTTTTAGGGCGGATAACGTAACTCATGCCATAACCTATTTAGCAGAAATATTTTCAAGTTCATTTTTTACGGAACCCGAAATCCTGCCAAATACGGTATTATTCCTGATTATAGTATTTGTATTGATTGAATGGTTTGGACGAGAAGGTCAATATGCAATTGAAAAATTGACTCAGGTAAAAAGTAAGGGTTTGCGCTATTTACTGTATTATTTCATTGCGATGGCTGTAATATTTTTCGGTAATTTTAATGAAAATGAATTCATTTATTTCCAGTTTTAGAAAATGAAAAAATTCTTACGTAGAACCATTTTTTTAGCTTTTATGATTTTGATCACGCTAGCCAGTGTTAATTATGTTGGTGATAGTGCAAAACTGTTTAATCATAAGTATGAAAAACAAATGGCTAATATTTTGAAAAGTGGTTCTTATGTGACCAATATTTCAAATTTTGATGAGCGACTTTTTCGAAAGGATTTTATTGAGAGTTGTGATGTTTCACCCAATATTGTTGTTATTGGATCAAGTAGAACATTATTAATAAATCAAAGTCATTTTACGATTGGGGCGTTGATGAATAATTCTGTTTCAGGGGCAAGTATCGAAGATTTAATTGCCATTTATCAATTGGGTAAAGTGAATAGGCTCCATCCAAGTAAAATTATTTTAGGGATTGACCCGTGGACGTTTAACATAAATAATGGGATGACTAGATGGCAATCAATTGATTCGTATTACTATCAGTTTACGGGCATAAAAAACGCATCTAGCGTTACAATTGAAAAGTACAAACAACTTATTTCATTTTCGTATTTTCAAAGTTCTATTGATGAAATGCAAAAAAAAATGAAGGGCAATGATATGCCCTTAGCTAGTAATAATAGGTTTAACGAAACAAGAACAATTTTGAATGATGGGTCTTTGGTATATGGTAATTCTTATAGAGAGTCATCTAAGGAAACCGTTAATTCAAGGGTGGAATTAAGTCTAAATAAAAAACTATATGGACTGGAAGATTTTGATTTAATTTCAGAATCTATTTGGGCTAACTTTGATATGCTACTAAAAGATATGCAGAATGAGGGAATAGAAGTTGAGCTATTCTTATCTCCATATCACCCAAAAGTATATAGGGTTATGGAAAAAGATTATTCGTTGGTTATAGATTTGGAGAAAAGACTAATGGAGTATTCAAAAGCTAAATCAATTAAAGTGACTGGGTCTTTTAATCCGAAATTGGTAGGCCTCACTCAGGATGAGTTTTATGATGCTATGCATTGTAATGAAATTGGAATTGAATCGATTTTGACTAATGTCGTAACGAAATAAGCCAGTATAATTTGGTTAAAACTTAAACCTAACCTGAATACGTACCTCTGTTTTATGAGGGGCTTGAATTAACTCCGTACCTGAACCATAAACAGATTCATGATTTAAAAAAGTTCTAGAAATTTTACCCCAAACTTCAAATTTTCTAGAGGGTTTATAATGGTAAACTAAAAATGCTCTTGCGCCTTGTTTGTAAAAGGCAGGAACACTGAAGTAATACAATACGTCATTCTCATATGCATAAATCCGTGCGTTGTAATCACCGATATCAAATAGCGCAACGCGTCCAGTTAAGGTAGATTTAAAATCCATGAATTTGACTTGAAAGTCTTGATAGATAACAAAACCTTTTCCGTTTGGTGCACCAGGGTAATCAGATGTGCTCATTTCAACACGACTATTTAATTTTATTCTAGGAGTCGCTTTATACGTGATATGAAATCTCAGAAAACTTCGACTTACATCTGTTAAACTGTTAATCTTTTGGTCTACGTTAGCATTGTTGGTTTGTGTTTCTTTTCGGTATCGCGTATAAATACTTAATGGTCTACTTATTTGCCATTGTAAGCGCATCATATAGTCCAATCCATCTGAAGGGCCGTCAGCTCTAAAAGAAAGCCAGTCAAACTGATACTTGTCTACATAGCCTGTCAATACTAATCCATTAGCAATATCTGCTTTTAGTCCAAGGTATATTCCTTTTTCGTTATTATTATCAGACTTTTCGCCAAAGGAATTTGCGTACACACTTAAGTAATCTGGTTGGAAATTTCGGTTTACTATAGATAAACTTAAACGGTCGTCCAGTTTTAGTACGGCACCAGCCAAATACGCCCAGCCACCGTTACTACTCATGGAAGCCTCTCCAAATAGGTTGATGTTTTTTAATAAGATATTCGCGTCTAATCCTGCGTTATACCATTGATTGGTATCAATTAAAAATTTCTGATACAGCTGCGGATTGCGGTCAAAACTGGTCCCGTATTTCGAATGCACTATTCGTGTTCCAAGTTTAACAGCGTTTTTACTCCACTCTAAATTGGCGCCCATTATTTGTTCTGAAATGGCTTTTTTGTCGGCAATTTCACCCGGAGTTCTGTGAAGCCCTGATTCTTGTAAAGAGGTGAATGCACGGTCTTGTGCGTCTAAAGTATCCCTATCCGTAATATTTGCATCAATATTTTTCTTAGAGTAGAAAGCCGTTAATTCAAAGTCTTTGATTTGAACCGTTGTTCCAGCGCCTCGCAGAAAATTATTTTCGTTCCGAGAGGCGTAAGGGGATAGTTTTCTGGCATAACGAACTACGTTTAATGCATCAGCTGTTTTCCGATAGCTAAAGCCACTCCAAAAAGTTAGCCCTTGTCCAAATTGCGCATGAAAATCACCAATGGCTAATTGCTTTACTACGCCAATATTGGTAGCGAATAAATGGGCGGAATAAAAATCAAAACCGTTTGGATTACTTCCCGTAAGAAACTCTTCTCCGGGATCCTTGTCTGCGGTAATTCCAAATGATAATTTATTACTATGTTTAAATCTATACCTTAAATAGAGTCGGTTGGGATCACCGGTATATCTACTGTTTTCGCTTGAATTACTATCAGGTGGAGTGTACCCTTCTTGTTCTTCCAGTACGATGCCCCAAAGCGACATAACCTCATGGTTTCCGTATTTTAATGACCTTTTTAAATTGAAATTATCCGATTTTTTACTTTCAGATACCATGACAAAAGGTACCAGGTTCTGTATACTGATGTAATCAAAACCATCTAAATTCCTAAGCTCATAAATAGTTAGAAAGTCCCCTTTCTTAACCCGTGTATTCAGTAATGTTCTAATTTGAAATGGAGAAAGTAAATTTAAAGACTCAATATCTTCTTTAGTGGCTGTGTTTAGATTTAATGGATGGTCAAAATAGTATGTTAAGATTTCTATGAGGTTAGAAAAGTCAATATTGGAGGATTCATACTGCTGTGCAATGAATTCGATACGCTGTTGAATTACATCATTCTTGAGTTCCCTTTCTTGAGAAAAAACAAGGCTAGGAATAAAAATAAGAGCCCAAATGATAATATGTTTAGCGATTACTTTCACTTTTTATTCAATGAATAATGCAGTGATATCTGCGAAATGTAGCCCAAATAGGTTTGGTGACTAAAACCTAGATCAAAATTGAAGTTTTTTAGTTTTGCGCCAACACCACCCGTAAAATGAAAGTCGTAGGTGTTTATTCCTCCCCTAAAATATAATGCCTTTACCGGATGGTACTCAATTCCTACTTTGAGGTTTGGGTCTAAATCAATGTTCTTTTCAATATCGACTACCGCAAACACTTTTTTAGAAAATTTATAATTCAATCCAATGTTTAGTATCATGGGAATCTTCTCTTCGAAATCACCACTTAAACCGCTATTTGAAACATTAAATACATGAAACCCTAAAGTAAGTTTATCCGTTAATTCTGCTTGAAGTCCAATCTCCGCTGATAAACCCGTTTTATTTTGGGTTTGTTCCTCGGCTACAGCAACCAAAAAGTAGTCTAGTTGAACTCCAAGGGTTATTTTTTTTGAAACATTCATTCCGTAGGCTAACCCGAATTTATTTTCATTATAATCTGTAAATCCAAACTGTTGAACGGTCAATCCAAAGGTTCCCCATTTTACTGGAATAGCCATGTTTAAGGTTTTTAGTCCTAATTCAGATAAACCAAAACGGCTTTCGTAGGCAATACCAATTTCAAAATTCTTAACGTAAGCAAGGCCTGCTTGATTATTGTTTGCGCTCCATAAATCGTGAAGGGTCACATTTGCGTTACCTAAACCTAAAGACCTAGCTCCAGAGCTTTGATTACCAATGGCGTTAATTTCCTGAATAAAAAGGAATTGAAGTATAATCGCAATAGGAATAATATACCGTGTTAACATATGGTCAAATTAAAAGTATTTAAATGAGATATGAAATAGAAGGTTCAAAGAAAGCGAATGTTAGCGAACTCTTAATTCTAAACTCCGAGTTTGGGGTTGTTTTTATTAGGTACTGATATTAATCATGGTTATTGGGGCGAAAAATTAGGAGTGGTAATTCATGTATTTTATATAATATATTAATTTTCAATGAGATAAGATTGATGCATGAACTAGCGTTTTATTTGCGGTTCTTTAATAGAAGTCACTAATTGAATAGTATTTTTGTCACAAGTTTGTAACACATTAAAAGAAAAAGATGAAATTAAAAGCATTATTATTTGTAGCGGTAACAGGAATGTTAACTGCTTGTGGTGGAGGAGAAACAAAAGATGCTTCTCAAACACCAGCTGCAGCTCCAGCTGCAGAAGAAGTGGCTGTTGAAGCAGTGGTAGAAGTTGATCCTATGGAGAATGTTGGAATTGGTCCAATTGACGAATTAGAGTTTGATGAAGAAATTGATGTGGAGATGGCAGCAGCTGGTAAAGTAGTTTACGATGCTAAATGTACTGCGTGTCATAAAGCACACAAAAGATATATTGGCCCATCACCTGCAGGAATTTTTGAAAGAAGAAATCCAGCGTGGGTAATGAACATGATTTTGAACCCAGATGAAATGGTTGCTCAAGATCCAATTGCCAGAGCTTTATTAGCGGAGTATGCATCTCCAATGGCAAATCAAAACTTAACAGAAGAGGAAGCACGTCAAGTTGTGGAGTATTTCCGTACGATTGAAGTTCCTGTAGCTGAATAAGTAAAAAGAATCTAATTTGTTAAGGCTCTTTATCTCAATGATAAAGGGCCTTTTTTTATGCGATATAACTTGGAGCATGATATTTATCAGCAATTTAAAAAATTAAAGTCATGACAAAAATATATTAAATAAAAGATATTTGCATCTTCTAACATTTGTAGAAAGATGTTGGGGGAATTAAACTAGTCCAAATTAGTATTATAAAAAATCAAGTTATGTTAAAAAAAGCACTTTATGCATTTGTTGTTGCCGGTCTCGCTCTTACAAGTTGCGGTGGACCTTCAACTGATGGAGGAAAAAAAACCTCAGGAGCTCTTGGAAGTTCAATGGCTGAAAAAGCCTATGTTGCTCCAGGAGAGTATGATGAATTTTATGCATTCATCTCAGGTGGATTTAGCGGTCAATTAGCCGTTT
>CAXMPG010000141.1:0-2167 GCA_964195485.1 uncultured Desulfobacterales bacterium | reverse complement strand
TATTAATCGTCAGGATACGAGCTTTGTCAATATTTGTGTGTCACTATGTAATGTCTTATGTACTGGGCATTTATCCGCAATTTGGAGCAAACGTTCTAACTGTTTGTCATCAAAATTGCCAGTGATTTTAATCTCCCTATGAAAAGTATCGATTTTGGCGTTTGTAGACTCACAAGCCTCGCAATCCAAGGCATGTGTTTTACTGTAGGAGGTGTGTACTTCTACATTGTCTATGTGCCAACCTTTACGCTTTGTATACATCTGAAGTGTCATCGCGGTGCAGGCCGATAAAGCTGCGGAGACCAATTCATATGGAGACGGCCCAAAGTCATTTCCGCCATAGCTTGTGGGTTCATCTGCAGTCATATAATGGGTGCCAACTTTCATTGCTGTGGTAAATCCGTCATCAAAATCCAAGCTTGCAACCACCTGGTGCTTGGTTTTAGGCAATTCTTCTGGAGCAGTAATGTTCAGATATCTTTTCGCCCAACCGGAGATGACTTCGCCCGCATAAATAGAATCTTTTTTGTCCATCAATAAATGATCCGCACCATCTAGCGAAATAAAACTTTTGGGATGATGGGCTGCCCTATAAATTTCTTCAGCATTTTTTATACTTACCGTATTATCCTGTGGAGAATGCATGATTAAGATAGGTTTGCGAAGATTTTTTACAGTTTCTGACAATGTTTTACGCTCTAAATCATCTAAGAACTGTTTTTTTATGGTGAAATCCCTACCACTGAGGTTTACAATTGCCTTCCCATTTTTCTTGATCTCATCAACACTACTTTGCAGTACACGCTGCACATGTTTAGGACTGGATGGTGCCCCAATTGTTGCAACGGCCTTTATTGAGTTCACTTGGGCCGCGGCATAAATGGCGGCGGCACCTCCCAAAGAATGACCAATTAATAGAGTAGGAGCATTGTAATTATCGTTCAGATAATCTGCTGCAGCAATTAAATCCTCTACGTTTCCAGAAAAGTTAGTGTCACCAAAATCACCTTCACTTTCACCCAATCCGGTAAAATCAAAACGTAGTACCCCGAAACCATTTGAGGTCAAAGCCTTGCCTATATTCCGAACTGCAGCTAGGTTTTTATTACAGGTAAAACAATGTGCGAAGATTGCGAAGTTGTGTGGATGTTGATTTGCGGGAAGCTCTAATCTACCTACCAAAGATTGCCCTTCCTTATTCTCGAAAATTACTTTTTGTAGATTCATTCAATGCAGTTATTTAGATGTTAAAGGTAGGTCGTAAAACAACTAAAATACTTAATTCGAATGCTTTAATCAGCTATAGGTTTCTTTCTTAAATCGGTATTGAATAAAATCCCTATTCTTAGTATATCGTAATTTGTTGAAGAAAAGTGATTTTTTAAATACCCTAATTCTAATTTCAGATGAGGGTCAAAAGCATACCCAAGCCCTACGTGCAATCTGTTTTGGTTAAAAATGGGTTCCTGGAGATTTATGAAAACCTCGTCAAATATTTTACCATAAAATTTATCGAAAAGAGGGTGGGATATCATTAAACGATATCTCATTCTATTTGAAAAGTCTGTACTCCCATTTTTATTTATCCACCGATGTTCTATGCGATAACGATGTGATATGCTTAGTTTTTTGATCTTGTTCTTAAGCGTTATTTCTTCGTAGGGTCTGTTTTCAGAAACGCTGGTATTATCAATGGTTTCCGAGTATTGATGAATATAACCAGCTGTTACTGATACTCCGGTATCTATTTGATAATTCAAGCCAGTTCTTATAAACCGATTGTCCAAATCTTTGAATACCTCATAGTTATGTAACCTAAACTCTGTAATTAGATTAAAACTATTAGAAATTTTATGGGTACCATAAAGCACCACCCATGAACCCCAATCATTTTCATTTAAATCTTGGGAGCTTAACGGGATTGTAAAAAGTAGTGGAATTATAAGTATTAACTTCTTAAAAACGCTATTCATATTTTATTTGGGATTAAAACATATCCAAAATCCAGATTTGAAAGTTTTATTTAGATGGGAATCTGAGGCAAATGTACACCCTCCATAAATGGATAAACCTGACAATTGTCAAGTTTGTGTTTTGTTTTGGCCGTTAAGCCAATATTAAATTTTATAAACTGATTATTGTATAGAAGGGCGTAATTGTGTGTTTT
>CAXMPG010000140.1:0-7874 GCA_964195485.1 uncultured Desulfobacterales bacterium | reverse complement strand
GAGAATCAGTCGTTGATTATTATGATTTTCTTGGGTCTGGGTATTGGTCCGTTATTCTTTGGCCCTATATCGGATAGTGTTGGAAGAAAACCACCGGTTTATGTGGGATTTGCTATTTTTATTGTGGCAAGTTTAGTTTGTATTCATACGGAATCATATGAAGTCATGTTGGTAGGTAGAATAATTCAAGGTATTGGGCTTTCTGCTCCTAGAACTATCTGTATTTCTATGGTACGAGATGTTTATTCTGGTAATTATATGGCAAGAATCTTGTCTTTTATAACGGTAGTTTTTATCCTAGTACCCGTTATAGCACCAGCGCTTGGCAAGTTTACTTTAGATGCTTTTAATTGGCAAGCAATTTTCTATATGCAGTTGGTCATTGCGCTCCTTATTTCTTTATGGTTTTGGAGACGTCAGGAAGAAACATTGAAAAATGAACATCGCAGAAAATTCAAATTTGTGTCGTTTTTTAACGGCATTAAAGAATTGTTGAAATATAGAAAGACTATTGGATACACGCTTATTTCTGGTTTTATTACAGGCTCATTTATTGTTTATTTAAGTGCTTCACAGCAGATTTTTCAGGAGCAATATAATCTGAAAGAAGCCTTTCCTTTTATATTTGCGTCATTAGCAATTTCTGTTGGACTTGCTATTTTATTGAATAGTTCTCTGGTACTGAAATACGGTATGGAGAAATTGGTGACTGTTTCATTATACGCTTATTTTGCTATTTCTTTATTATATGTTGTTTTATTTTATGGCACTGCTAATCCAAGTGCTATTGTTTTAATTTCCTTTTTTGCTATTCAGTTTTTCGCCATCGGATTTTTATTTGGAAACCTACGCGCTTTGGCTATGGATCCCATTGGGCATATTGCAGGTATTGGTGCAGCAGTTACGGGGTTTGTTTCTACGTTAATGGCGGTTCCTATTAGTACCTATATCGGTACGTTTGTAGAGACTACTACCCTTCCTCTTTTTATTGGTTTTGCTATTTGTGGTTTTTTGTCGATTCTAATTATGTGGGTTGTTAAAAGGAAACCTGGGATTGTTGACACATAGAAGTTTTAACCTTTAGCGTCATAATTAAACTTTGGGTTTTTAATGGTTTTTTCTTTTTTACTCGTCTAAAAAAGAAAACAAAAAACGACGACTATTCATTTGAGTTTTTCACTACCGTGAAACCACTGATAAATGGGCTTTGCAGTGTTTGGATTCTCATAGGTTCATAAAACTTGAATTCTATAGAAACGCAAAGTAGGTCGATTGCTAAACTATGGGATTAGCGTATTCTCTTTTATATTCATTCATTTTTTGCTTGTCCAAAAAAAGAACCAAAAAACGACACCTTCTTTCTAGGAACTTTTTGCTACCGCAAAACCACCGTTAAATCTGCATTGCATGCTCTTTTTGCCTACGGCAAACGCACTTCCATTTGATTTACGGCTAGTTCTTTAAAAAGGCATAGTATCATGTGTTTTTTAGATTGCGTTCTTAAAACTTGAATTCTACGAGAACGAAAAGTTGGTTGATTGTGTTAAACGATGAGATTAGCGTTTTATCATTTATATTTATTCATTTTTTGCTTGTCCAAAAAACGAATCAAAAAACGACACCTTTTTTCTAGGAACTTTTCACTGCATGAAACCACCGCTAAATCTAGCCTATGCGCAGGCTGGCTCTTTCGTTAAAAAGGTACACAGTACCTTTTCTTAACACTCAGCCCTTCTTTTTCCGTAAAAACGGAAACGCACTTCCATTTGATTTAGTTCACTCCCTATTTATTGTTTGTTTTTGTGTTCATGAATCTCCCTAAGGTCGATTTTCCGTTTAGTTCTTGGAAAAGGGAATACAGATACATTAGGGTGTTAAAAGTAGGTAGAATGTTAAGCAATTGGGTTAGCCTTTATTTTAACCACTGATAAATAAAGTAGGCCACTAAGCAAATTGCAATAAGAAATATTCCCGTGGAGGCTGGAAATGGTACTCGATTATTATAGTAGTCATAATAATCCTTGTATTTTTTTGGCCATTTCATGATTTGCTTTTTTAAGTGTTTTTTTAAACTTTTAGACTAAAGGAATTTCACCTTTTTAATTTAAAATAATTGTCACTGCTTGGTGGTTCTTTTCAAACTTTATATACTCACATAAGGTAATGAAAATAAAGTGCTTATGCAATGGTCTTTGTTATGTTGTGCTCATTATTTTTATCGGTCTCAAATAATTCAGGAACGTTAATATTCGAATGGGATTTACTTTCCATTGGAATCTGTAAAACTATATTATTGATACTTCAGGTCTTAAATATACGAACTCGTTAACTATTTTTTAGAACCAAAAACTATATGCTCTTACGCAAATTCGTCAATAGCTTCTATAAGATAATGATTACTCACCGATCCTGCAGTACGTGCTTTTAAATGCGGAATGTATTCTGGATCGTTCATGAAATTATTCGCGGCTTCTTTAGAAGGCCATTCTATAATGACTCTAATTCCGACCGGCTCTCCTTGACCCTCTAATTCTTCATGATTACCAGTTCTCGCTAAGTATATTCCACCATACTTGGCTGCTAGTTTGTTTGCTACAGGTACATAACCTGGAATCCATTCATCATTTGTAGGAGTTACATCTAATACTGAATAATAAGCCATAATTTACCGATTTAATTAATTATAAGGGTTTTATAAAGTCTAATGTTCTGAATGTAAGGGAGTTGAACAAATATACTAAAATTATAGCATAGACGATTTTTACCTCGTTTCGATTATACTTTTCTTAAAAGTATTTGTTACAACTGTTTTACTGTACCCTACCCTGATAAATATAATTTTGCTTATAACGGATATAGTTGTCCGTTATAAAATAATAGTTTAATTTTGCAGCATAATTTTTAGGGTATGTTTTCAAAATCTTGTGAATACGGACTTAGAGCAATCATTTATATTGCCCAACAAACGACTCTTAAAAACAAGGTTGGTCTTCAGGAAGTTTCCGAAGAGATAAATTCTCCTAAAGCATTTACTTCTAAAGTTTTAAGTAGGTTAACTAAAAGCAATACAATAACCTCTATAAAAGGACCTTATGGTGGATTTATTATTGAAGAACATCGCTTGGACTCAATAACTATTAGTGATGTCGTACGCGTTTTTGACGGAGATTCTATCTATACAAGTTGTGGAATGGGTTTAAAGAAATGCAATGAAAATGCACCGTGCCCCTTACACTTTAAGTTTGTGAAGATTAGAGACGAACTTAAAGCGATGCTAGAAAGCACAACACTTAAAATGTTAGTGGATGATATGAATACAGCATTGTTCTTTTTAAAATAGCCCTATGAACGAACAGTGAGATTATAAAGTTACCATTATTGATGCATATTATGAACGAACAATGCGATTATAAAGTTACCATTATTGATGCATATGATGACGCACATGAAATTCCATTTAAACGGCATGCACTCAGCAATTTGATGGAGTTGATTGTAAATAGTTATTATGAAGAGATTGGTGACTGCAAAGGTCGTGCGTGGTGTGGCACTTGTCATGTTAAAGATATTTCTAATGAAATACTAACTGAAACTATTGGTGTATTAGAAGATGAAACGTTGAATAAATTAGAGGTGCGAGATGCTACAAGTCGATTGGCTTGCCAGGTTTTACTCACAGAAAGTATTCATAATAAAACATTTAGGATTATTGGTGATGTGTAAAAATCGAAGTTCTGTTAATTGGATTCCCGTTTTCACGGGAATGACAGGTTATATGTAAATCCTAAGGCAGATACCGATAATCTCATTTAGAATAATAATAAAATAATGAAAGAAATAGAAAACAGAGAAGATGTAAGTTTGTTAGTCAACACATTTTACGCTAAAATTAGAGTTGATGGGCTGTTAGGTCCTATTTTTAATAGTCATATTAAAGATGAACAATGGCCTCCACATTTAGAAAAACTAACCGATTTTTGGATGATGGCTTTGTTTGGGGAAATGAATTTTAAAGGGAATCCGACTGGTGCTCACCGTAAAGTAGACAAGAATTTGCACCACAGAATTAGTGAAGTCCATTTTAATCATTGGATCAGTATTTGGCATGCCACTATAGATTCTTTATTTGAAGGGAATGTAGCCGCAAAGGCGAAACAAGCCTCAGAGAATATGGCGATTGGGCAGTTTAGAGCCATTCTAAGTTTTAGAAATGAATAATCTTTTCTGAACGGCTCTTTATTGGTAAATATTAAATATTTCTATCCAAATATTTCTTTGTTTAAAATAAACGGTTGCTTGGTCAGTCTTACTCCTGTAGCTGCTTTTATTGCATTTGCGACTGCTGCTCCTGCTGGTGGTAAAGTAGGTTCTCCTAAACCAGTAGGTGCAATTTCATTTTCCATAAAGTAGGTTTCTACTTTTGGCGTTTCCATCATTCTTATTAAACGATACTTATCAAAATTCTCAGATTGAGGGGTACCATCTTTAAAATCAAGATTGCCATACATAGCATGACCAACACCATCTATTACTCCACCTTCAATCTGATTGATAGCTCCCAAAGGATTTACAACAATACCACAATCGACCACACAAGTTACTTTTTTAACAACTGGAACTCCAGATTCCATCGCAACATCGGCTACTTCGGCTACATGTGAGTTATGACAATAATAAGCCGAAAACCCTTGATAAAGTCCTTCTTCTACATTACCCCAATTCGATTTTTCAACGGCCTTATTGATTACCTTTTCCATTCTCTCTGGTGAGTATTTTATATTTTCATCGGTGGTTCCTTTCACTTTTTGCAATAGATCCAATCTCATTTGAATTCGATCTACCTCTAAGGTCTCTGCCAATTCATCAAAGAAACTTTGTTCAGCAAAGGCAAGGAAATTGGTATAAGGAGCTCTCCAAGCACCGGTTGTAATATTGCTTTTGTAATTAGCCGTATCTATCTGATAATTTTCTATAGCACCAGCCGGAAAGAAATTCGGAATCAATCCGTACATATTCCCATTGATTGCGGCCTCTTTTAAATGATATCCAGTGATCTTACCATCTTTGATACTAGCCTTTATGCGATATTTAATGGCAGGACGATAAACACCAGTAGTCATATCGTCTTCTCTTGAAGAAACCATTTTAACGGGTTTTCTAATCGCATCAGATATTTCTGCTGCTTCTAGAACAAAATCACCGTATAGCCTTCTTCCAAATCCACCTCCCATACGGGTCATTCCTAATTCAATATCGGCAACATCACGATCTAATAAAGCAGCAACCATTGCAGCTGTTGGCTCAGGTGTTTGAATAGGCCCCATTAATTGAATTTTATCATCAGTCACACTGGCAAAGAAATTCATAGGTTCCATACAATTGTGTGGTAAAAACGGAGATTCATAAGTCCGCTCTAAAACTGCATCAGAATCCTTAAATGCTTTTTTTACATCCCCATCTTTTCGCCTCGTTTTAAATTTATTACCATCCAACAAATTTAATAATTGTTCATCTTGAAACGTTGTGCTTTCTAATTTAGAAGCATCTGTCCATATCGCTTTCACCACTTTTTTTGCCTTCATTGCTTCCCAAGTAGATTTGGCTATTACTACCACTTTCTTACTCTTGGCCAATTGCACTGTCCAATTACGTTTATCGCTATCTAAGAGATTGTTTGCTTTCTGGCCTATTTCAATTACATCAATAACACCCGGCATTGCCTTAGCATCAGTAGCATCAAATGATTCCAGCGTTTTTCCAAAAGCCGGAGGTCTTAATACCGATGCATATACCATCCCTTCTTGTTTGTAATCTAAACCGAATAAGGGTTTCCCTGTAATAAGTTCATCAATATCAACATTTTGAATATTTTGACCAATAATGGTATAATCCTTCGGTTCCTTTAATGCAACATCTTTAGGGACCTCAAGAACTGCGGCCTCTTTAACCACTTCTCCATATCCTAGTGTCTCTCCTTTACTATTAGATATTACACCGCTCTTAACTGTACATTCTGACGCGTCTACACCCCATTTGGCTGCTGCTGCATTAACTAGCATTTGTCTTGCCGTTGCACCAGTTTCACGCAAAGGGTTCCATCCATGTTTTATAGATTCACTTCCACCAGCTATTTGTCGTTCAAAAACATCGGTATCGAGTCCGCCTTGAACTACATGCACGTTTTCCCAAGCTACACTTAGTTCTTCTGCGATGATCATTGGCATCGAAGTTTTTACACCTTGTCCAATTTCAGGATTTGGGGCAAATATTGTAACAACACCGTTATCTGCAATTTTTATAAATGCATTAAAGTCATTATAATTTAATAAAGAAAGATCAACTGGCGGTTTAATTGTAGGCTTACAGGCTGTAAAGAGATTAAACCCGATAATCATACCACCACCTGCCAAGGCTGTAGATCTAAAAAATGCTCTTCTATTTATTGTGTTTTTTGCGCTCATTTTCTTAATGATTATGGATTAACTTAATTTTTCAGCAGCTTTTACTACAGCGGATTCTATACGACTATAAGAAGCACATCTACAGATGTTACCATGCATAGCTTCTCTAATCTCTTCTCTACTTGGAGATGGGTTCTTCTCTAAAAAAGCACTAGCGGTCATTATTTGACCTGCTTGACAATAACCACATTGGGGAACATCAATCTCTTTCCAGGCCTCTTGAACGGGATGTGTTCCGTTTTTAGAAAGACCTTCAATGGTTACAATAGAATTATTTACGACTCGAGAAACTGGTAAAGAACAACTTCTAACAGGTTCTCCGTTTAAATGAACTGTGCAGGCACCACATTGTGCAATACCACAACCATACTTGGTTCCAACAAGGTCTAAATGGTCTCGTAGCACCCATAGTAACGGAGTGTCGGCACTTACGTCGACAGAAAGTGATTGACCGTTTATTTTTAAATCAAATTTTGGCATAAGAAGTTATTTAAGTTGTTTAAACTGTATTTTCTATAATTATTCGTCAATGAATTTTGCGGAATGAAAATTACTGAAAAATATTGAAGTACTACCGAGTTTCTATAACCTTGTTCTTAGATATTGTAATTTTAATACTTATTTAACACTAAACACGAGCATTCATAGAAAACGGACTACTTATATGTATTCTTTGTTGCGAAAATTCTTTTAATATTTACAGGTAAATAGATGTAAAAACTATAATTAATTAGCCTATTTGTGATCAAATCTATAATTGAGTCCGAATACAATTTTACCGGACGTACTTATATCACTCTCATAGAATTCATCTTCCTTAAAAATATACATCAGACTTAGCCCAAAACGCTTTTTAATTAATCCTTCTGCATAAAGGAAACTTGATTCGGTAGGATAAACATATCCATATCTAAGGGTAAAGTCCTTTTTTTGACCAAATCCGCTACCGATACTTATTCTTTGATATAAATTTGGATAAGGAGAAGGAAACAGAAATCCATAATTATAATCGATATCAAGAATATGTCTAGGACCAAATCTTAAATAAAACTCTGGTGCGAAATTATAATCTTTTTGAGCATCTTCTATGGTCGTTTCATCAATAGTTTCATTGGATGCCTTTTTGAAATTACCAACCTGAAGGCCTGCTCCTACACCAACCCATTTCTTATCATACTTAATATATGGGTTAAATCCGAACATAAAGTTAGATTCTGTTTCTAGCGTAGAAAAGCTTGTGGTTTTATTTGTGCCTGCATGAAAATTTGCTCCATATCTAGTTATCGAATTATTCTTATCAATTATGTGTGAATAACCAACAGCTCCTACCTTGTATTCATGTTTGTAATACTCAGTTGTATAACTAGTACCACATTCTCCTTGCTGTGGATTGAAATTTACCTCATTATAGAA
>CAXMPG010000139.1:0-31929 GCA_964195485.1 uncultured Desulfobacterales bacterium | reverse complement strand
CAACAAATTTAATAAAGGATTGCTCATTAGGAAAGGAATTAAGCTTTATAATTAGGGACTGTCTAACCTCATAAGGGATATGTTCCAATCTTTGATACATTTATCAAAGTAGGTTATTTTTTTGAAATAGAATCTAATAATGAATATCTTCGCATGATGGCAAAGTGGTTTTATATTTTTACTTTTAGTTTGGTTGTTTTAGCAAATACTAGTTCAATAGCACAGGTAAATGTGAAGGATTCTATTGTGTTTGCGCCTCTAATTGACTTTACCTATTCTTACAATATTCCAGGTGGAGATTTAAGTCAACGATTTGGCAATCATTCAGAAATTGGAGTTGCGTTTCTGATAAAAACGAATAAGAACTTTCTATATGGTTTGGATTGGACTTATATTTTTGGTGATGAAGTTAAAGATTTAAGTTTTGCAGATGGTTTTCGAGATAAAAATGGTGGGATTATGGCTAATAATGGTCTTTTTTCGGAGATTTATTTTGTGGAACGAGGTTTTACGCTTTCTGCTAAGGTGGGTCAAGTATTGAATTTGTTTTCTGCTAATCCAAATTCTGGTGTCATGGTAATGGCAGGCATTGGGTTTCTGCAACATAAAATCAAATTTGAAGATAAATATGAAGAAGTGCCATTGTTGTCGGGGGATAGTTATTACCCAGGTTATGACAGACTCACAAATGGCGTCTTATTTACGGAGTTTATTGGATATCGTTTATTGAGCAGTAGAAGGTTAATTAATTTATTCGCTGGGTTTGAATTTCGCCAGGCGCTTACGCAGAACCGTAGAGAAATAAATTTTGATACCGGTTTGAAGGATGATGCAAATCGCTTGGAATTAACTACTGGTTTCAAAGTGGGGTTTACGTTGCCTTTGTATAAACCGACTCCACAAGATTATTATTACAAATAGATAATGAGGGCGATTTATAAACTAGCAACGGGGTCATATGTTACTTTAGTGAAGGTTGCCGCTTTGTTTAATCCTAAAGCTAATTTATGGGTTGCTGGACGAAAGAGTTTTAAGGAAGACTCAAAGTCGGTTAAAGTGGATAAGCCTTTAATCTGGTTTCATTGTGCCTCTTTAGGCGAGTTTGAACAAGGTAAACCGGTTATGGAATCGTTTAAGAGTAGACACCCTGATTGGTTACTACTAGTTACTTTTTTCTCTCCTTCTGGTTATGAAATTCAAAAGGATTTTGAGCTGGCTGATTTTGTTTACTATTTGCCCATAGAATCTAAGGGTAACATTAAACTATTTATTGATAAGTTTAAACCCAAAATTGCAGTCTTTGTAAAGTATGAATTCTGGTATGACTACATGGATGCCTTGTATAAAAAAAGGATTCCGTTAGTGTTTATTTCAGCTAGCTTTCGTACAGATCAAATATTCTTTAAGTTCTACGGCAAATGGTTTCTAAAGCAGTTGCAAAAGGTGGAAATGTTCTTTGTGCAAAATGAACTTTCAAAGAAACTGTTAGAGAATCATGGCATTTCAAAAGTTGAAATCAGCGGTGATACGCGTTTTGATAGAGTTCTGAATACGGTCAAGATGAATGAGGAAATCGCCTTTCTGGATGGATTTAAAGACAATCATAAAGTGCTTATTTTTGGAAGTGCTTGGCAAGAGGAGACCGAATTTGCTTTAAAACTCATTGAAAAATTACCACCAAATTGGAAAGTGATTTTTGCTCCTCATGAAATTAACTCTCAGAAGATAAGTCGGTTTATTTCAGATTGTTCTAAAGTTTGCGTGAAATTTACAGATTTGGATAAATCGAAAGGTTCTCAATCAAAGGTTTTGGTATTGAACACTGTTGGACATTTAGCGCGTATGTATAAGTATACGGATGTTGCTTTTGTAGGAGGAGGGTTTGATGATGGTATTCACAATATTTTGGAACCTTTGGCTTTTGGTGTTCCCGTTTTCTTCGGAAAGAATCATTACGGATTTGATGAAGCTCAAGAAGCAATGAATAGAGGAATAGGGTTCGAGGTAAACAATTACGAGCAGTTTGAAAGTAAAGTTCTTTCGTTTATGCTTGCGAACAGTGATTTAGATGAAGTTCAATCTGCTTGTACTACCTATATAATTAATGGTAGTGGCGCAACAAATAAAATTTCCAAGTTGCTAAATAAGTTAGGTCAAATTATTTCTTGCCAGATTTGTTAGAAGAACTCCCTTTGTGCTGACGTTTTCTAAAGTTGTTTTTATTACCCCATTTTTTTGACTTACGATTTGATTTCTTGTATTGCTGATTGGAGTAGCCGCTCTTTTTAAGTCTTTTATTTTGTGCTGCACGCGCATTATAAACACGTGTGGAAGAATAGTATACAGGTCGTCTACAAGAACTAGCAAATAGTGTAAAAGCTAGAACTGCAAGAATTAATATCGTTTTAATATGCCTTTTTTGGCTGTGCATGGAGATATTTACTTTACCTATTTATTATCACTAACGCTAATATAAGCAATATAGTTTGGAGCGATAAAAGTATATATTTTTAGTCTGTCATCGCCAATAAAAATGCGAAGTTATTGAGATATATTGTTAATACTTTTAAGTATCTATTCAGGGAGTGAAATTTCCTGAATTCGAACGAATAAGTTCTCTGGGAATAGAATCATTTAAATGGCCTTTTTGTAAGATCGCATATAGAATGAGTAGGAGACAGAATAAAAAGGCGTAAAATAAAAAAGCCTCCAAAACAGAAGTTTTGAAGGCTTAGTACCCGGGGCGGGACTTGAACCCGCACGGACCAAAGTCCATTGGATTTTAAGTCCAACGTGTCTACCAATTCCACCACCCGGGCTTGGAATTTGGAATAATCAATTATCTCTAATTGATCAATGAGCGAAAGACGAGATTCGAACTCGCGACCCCGACCTTGGCAAGGTCGTGCTCTACCAGCTGAGCTACTTTCGCATTTCAAGATGTCAATATTCGTTCCCGACTATGGTAAGGAAAACTCCTTGTTCGTATTCGGGCAACAAAAGTACATTTTTTATAAAACCAACAAAGCTTAATTGGTAAATTTTCAAATTATTTTAATGTTTATTTAGTTTGTTTTTTATTTCGTTCAACTTCATTAAGGCTTCAATTGGAGTTAACGTGTTGATATCCGTTTCCATAATGATTTTTTTAAGGTCTAAAAGGGCAGGGTCATCAAGCTGAAAAAAACTGAGTTGAACATTTTCATCGTTAGCTACATCACTCATTATGGCCTTTTCTGACTGATTTCCGTGACTATTCTCTAGTCTTTTCATGATTTCGGTTGCTTTGGATATTACTTTTTCGGGCATTCCCGCCATTTTTGCTACATGGATACCAAAGCTGTGATTACTTCCTCCTGGTTCTAATTTTCGAATAAAAATTATTTTTTTATTAATTTCTTTAATCGAAACGTTGTAATTTTTTATTCTCGGAAATGCTTTTGACATTTCATTTAGCTCATGGTAATGCGTAGCAAATAAAGTTTTAGGTCTTTTTCCTGAACGGTGAATATATTCTGCAATTGCCCAGGCAATAGAAACGCCATCATAAGTACTTGTTCCTCTTCCAATTTCATCTAATAGAATCAGACTTCTTTCTGATAGGTTATTTAAAATACTTGCCGTCTCATTCATTTCCACCATGAAAGTAGATTCGCCCATCGAAATATTATCGGATGCGCCAACTCGGGTGAATATTTTATCCACTAAACCTAATTTTGCGGATGATGCGGGTACATAGCTTCCAATCTGAGCTAATAGTGTGATTAAAGCTGTTTGGCGCAGTAAGGCTGATTTTCCGGACATGTTAGGCCCTGTAATCATCATGACTTGTTGGTCGTCATTATTTAAATTTACATCGTTAGGTATGTAGCTTTCGCCTACTGGGAGTAACTGTTCTATTACTGGATGTCTACCATCTTTAATGTCGAGTTCTAACGAATTATTTATTTCAGGTTGACAGTAATCCTGCTTTCTAGCCAATTCTGCAAATGCGATTAAACAATCTAATTTTGCAACCACTCTGGCATTCTGCTGTATGGGCGCTATATAGTCGGATAATGATTGTAATAACGCTGAAAAAATTCTGGATTCAATCGCATGAATCTTATCCTCAGCGCCTAAAATTTTTGTTTCGTATTCTTTTAATTCTTCTGTAATATAACGTTCTGCATTGACCAAGGTTTGTTTTCTTGTCCATTCTACTGGAACTTTGTCTTTATACGTATTCCTTACTTCAAAATAATAACCAAATACATTATTGAACCCAATCTTTAACGAATTAATACCAGAAGCTTCACTTTCACGGATTTGAAGGTTTTTTAAATATTCTTTCGAGTTATTTAAAAGAAGTCTTAGTTCATCTAGGTCTTCAGATACCCCACTTTTAATGCTACCACCTTTAACCAATTGAATAGGGGCTTCATCGTTTAATTCTGCTTCAATTTTATCACGAATAAAATCACACGGGTTTATTTGATTAGAAATTGAATTGAGTTGTGTGTTTTTTGATTTTTGGGTAATCTTAATTATTGGAAGTAGTTCAAAAAGACTTCTCTTAAGAGTAACCACCTCTCTGGGATTAATTCTTTGAAGTGCAACTTTTGAAATTAAACGCTCTAAATCACCAATTTGTTTGATGGAGGTTTTTATTTCAATATTTGAATCAGGATTTTCAATGAAATGCTTTACTACTAGTTGACGATCAATAATAGGCTCTTTATGTTTTAATGGAAGAGCAAGCCATCTTTTCATTAATCGGGAACCCATTGGGCTACAATCTTGGTCAAGAATGTTTATCAATGTTTTCGCATTTTCATTTGGAGAGTAGAATAACTCTAAATTTCTTATGGTAAAGCGATCTAACCAAACATGGTTTTCTTTCTCAATACGAGAGATGTTATTGATATGTGATACCTTATGATGTTGCGTATCTTTTAAGTAGTGAAGACATGCTCCAGAAGCAATTATTCCTAAATCGAGCTCATTAATACCGTAACCTTTTAAATTCTTAGCTTTAAAATGTTTTAGCAAAGATTCTGTAGCATACTCTTCGGTAAAAACCCATTCATCTAAAAAGTATATGTATTGACCTGTTCCAAAATGTTCTGCGAATAAATTTTTCTTTTGACGTTCTACAAGTATCTCCGAAGGCATAAAGCTTTGCAGAAGTTTGTCTATATACTCAAATGGACCCTGTGTCGTAAGAAATTCACCGGTGGATATATCTAAAAAAGAAACTCCAGCTTCTTTCTTGTCCATATATACGGATGCTAAATAATTATTGGTGTTTTGGTCAAAAGTGTTTTCACGTGTAGATAGGCCGGGAGTAACCAATTCGGTAACCCCTCTTTTTACAATGTTCTTAGTGTTTTTAGATATACTAGAGTCTTCAAGTTGATCACAAATAGCCACACGTTGACCTGCACGGACTAACTTGGGTAAATAGGTGTCTAAAGAGTGATGAGGGAACCCAGCTAGCTCAATATACGCAGCAGCACCATTTTTTCTTCTTGTTAGAACAATACCCAGAATTTTGGAAGCTTTAATGGCATCGGTACCAAAAGTTTCATAAAAATCACCTACACGAAACAATAGAATAGCATCTGGATATTTTGCTTTGAAGCTATTATATTGACGCATTAATGGCGTTTCTTTATCTGTTTCCTTCTTTTTTTTTGTAGCCATCTTTTTTTACCTTCCTTTGTATTCTAAAGTGTTCAAAATAAAAATATGATTCAGATTTGATCATTTTTATTTGAACGGATTTCGTAATAGTTATGAACAGAAAGTTAAAAACTAACGACCTAAATAGGTTAGATGTTTCATCGTATAAAAATGTAGAAAAGCATCCAATTGTAGTGGTTTTAGACAGTATTAGAAGCTTACATAATGTTGGTTCGGTATTTAGGACTGCTGATGCGTTTAGAATAAGTAAGGTGGTATTGTGTGGGTTAACGGCACAGCCGCCACATAAAGAAATCCACAAAACTGCTTTGGGAGCTACCGAAAGTGTGGATTGGGAATATTTTGAAAATATTTTCGATGCCGTTGAATCGTTGAAAAATGATGGCTATGAGATTATTTCGGTTGAACAGGCAGAAAACACAGTGAAACTACAAGACTTACAAAAGGAGAATCACGCGCAAATGGCATTCATTTTCGGGAATGAAGTCTTTGGAGTTAACCAAGAAGTAGTATCAAATTCTGATTTTGTTTTAGAAATTCCTCAATTTGGAACGAAGCACTCTTTTAATATTTCGGTAAGTGTGGGTATAGTACTTTGGGAAGCTATGAAACCATATGTGGATTAAGTCGGAGAGACTTATGGAATAAGCTATGCTACAAAATTAATTTAAAAGACAAAAAAAAATGCCGAAGGAAAATTCCTTCGGCATTTTTTTATTGTTGTTGTATTTTATAAAGTCGATAAATCAGCTGAAATAAACTCAACATCTTTTAAGGCTTTTGCTTTAAGTGAATTGTCTTTGTTTACTGCTAATTTAAGGTTTTTCATCATTAAATCATTGTTAGCTGTTCTTGCGCCAATGATAGCTTTCAAGTAATACGCCTCTGCAGAAGTAGCATCTTCACTAGCATCAATAGTAGATAAAGCAGCGTTATTGTCTCCATTTAAGATTTGAGCTAAAGCTAAGTTCAATGTTTTGAAAGAAGCCATGTTTCCAGTAGCAGCTGAATAATCACCATCCATGATGTTTAAAATACCCATGTTGTAGTTAACTTCATCACCAGCTCCAGTTGCTTTTTGATAAGCAGTTAATGCAGCAGTTCTATCCCCTTTTAAACGAGCAATTACACCTAAGTTATTCATAACAACAGGAGTTGCTTCAATTGCTTTAGCTTTATTAAAGTTTGCTTCAGCTTCACCTAGTTTGTTTTGTAACAAATAAATGTAACCCATGTTGTTTGTTGCTCTCCAGTCAGAAGCATACAATTCAGAAGCTTTAGTATAGATAGCTAATTTTTCAGATAAATCGTTTGTTAAAGTAGCAGCATATAAAACTTCTTCTACACTTAGTACAGATGCATCTGAAGCAATAGCAGCCATGATTTGTTCGTCAGAGCGACCAACTTTTTCCATTGATAAAACCAATTGAGAACGTCTTAATGGAGGAAGTACTTTGTCTTTAACTTCAACATAAGTTTCAGAAAGATTTTTGATTTCTGTTTCACGTTTTGCTGGGTCAGAGTACATTTCAAGAACTCTAATGATTAATTGCTTGTCTTCAATGTCAGAAGCTTGCATTTTTTGTTTGAAGCCATCCCAATCTTCCCCTTTACCTTCAAGAGTATAGAAACCATCTTCTTTAGAGCCTTCTACTTTGTATTTGTTAAGTTGACGTTCAATTACTGCGCTTGCAGATTTAGCTCTGTTATCCGCAATACTTTCGTTTTTGGTTAACTCGCCATCTGGAGAAGCATATGATTGAACAGTAATTCCTTTAAAAACAATACTTGTATCTTTAGCATTAGTTTTAATGTTAGCTAATAATGTTTTAACCTCTGCTTTGTTCAATTCAGAACTTCTAACAGTTGAAGATTGAATAGTATAAAGAATTTCAACGTTCTCAGAAAAAGGTACAACCTTTACAAAAGCATCTTTACCAAGAATTGGCTTCTCATCACTTTGAACTAATTTAGGAGTAATGTTTGTTCCTTCTGCAATATCAAAACTTCCAATTTGTTTTGTTTTTGTTTTGAAAAGACCTTCTAAATTTGCTTTAAGAGTTCCTCTTTCCATTCCGTCTTCATAAGCATACGTGTAATCAAAAGAAAATGAACCACCTGTTTCAAAAGTTATTTTTTTACCTTCAAAATCAGAATCTTCGCCTACAAGTACAAAAGGTTTTAATGTTTTAACAACTGCACCATCTACTACAAAAACTGGCGTTACGCTAACGGCTGCTTTTTTCGCTAAATATTTTACTGGAATTTTCCCCGAAATAACAACAGAAACAGAATCTCCATGCATTTCTAATGGATTTGGAGCAGCCTGGTATGTTGCTGTTTCCGCATTTTTCTCCATTTTATTTAATGGGTTACATGCTACAATTGCAGTAATTGCAACCAATGCAACTGCGATATTTTTAAAAATTGATAGTTTCATTTTATAAAATTATTTGTTGTTTGATTTTATCGTGTGCAAAACTATTGTATTAAAGCTTAAAACCAAAAGGATTAGCGAGTATTAAAGCGTTAATTTCACTTGAGATTTGGCTAATAAGAGTCTTTCTTTAACTAAAAAGTCAATTATACCATTTATTGACCCATTGAAGTCTAGTCGTAAATCGGTAGCTTTGATTTTATAAATAGGTGCTTCAATTTTCCCAGAGTCAATAAGATTCAAATATTTAGTATCAATGTAGGTTAAATACTCTAGGCTTACTTCGGTTTCTAATTCTCGACCTCTACTTTGAACATGTAATAAAGCTTCCTTTGGGGTTTGTTCAATATAAATGAGTGCATCAGGCTTGGGTATTTGTGATTTTACCGTTTCAAATACTCGTTGAAATAACGCTAACTCATGACCTTTAAGATTTGTCTTCGCAAAAAGATTGGTTTTATCAATGAGGTAATCAGCAATTATTAATTCGTTTTGCTCAAATAACTGCGGTGACAATTGCTCAAATCGTTCCATTAGGAAAAAGGTTTCCGCTGGTAACTTATTCTCCTCTTTATTTTCATAAAGTCCTTGTAGAAAAGGATTGTTAAGAAACGTTTCCAGTACTAATTTCACCTCTAATACGGAAGCTAGTTTTTTTGCTAAAGTTGTTTTTCCAGCACCAAGGTTTCCCTCAATGCATATGTATTTTGTAATCATAAAGCAGTAACTATGCTATTGTCAGAGCAATTTAATAATAACTCTTGGTTTGTTTTTTTTAATACGGGATGAATGTATTCTGGAGATACTTCAACTAAAGGAAGCAAGGTGAAACGTCTATCCTGTAATGCATAATGCGGAACCTTTAAATGAGGTAAGTCGATTTTTTCTGAATTGTAGTAAAGGATATCGATGTCTATAACCCGTGATTCAAACCCTTTTATAATAGCACTTCGTATTCTTCCTAATTCTTGTTCTATGTCCTGAATAGTTTTAAGTAATTCTGCTGGTTGCTGGTTCGTTGCTAATTTGATTACTTGATTTAGAAACAAATCGGTGGATTCAAATCCCCAGGATTCACTTTGATACAATTTACTGAAAGTAGAGATGTCACCAATATCAGCAGAAATTTTATTTCGTGCCATATGGAATGTAAGCTCCACATCCAGTAGGTTTCCACCTAGTAATAAATAGACTGTATTTACAGAATTACTCATGTTACAAATGTATACGCGTAATCATTTGACTTGCCAGAAATGCGGTAAATTTTAGACTGTAGGTTGGGGAAGTTATTCACAAAAATATAGCTACCCATTAATTATCTCCGCTAGTCCCTTTTAAACTGCCATTAATGTAATTCTATATTTAATTATGGCATAATCAATATACATTTGCGTTAAACATAAATGTCCTATGAGAAAGTTTTTTAAGTATGTATTCGCCTCTGCGTTAGGTTTTATTCTAGCTGGTTTTGCATTATTGATGATATCAATTGGTATAGTTGCCTCAATGATTCCAGAGAAAAAGGAAGTTGTTGTGGAGAACAACTCGATTTACCATATCAAATTTAATAACGCTATTGAAGAACGTGCTGGCGAGAATCCTTTAGATGGGATTGATCTAGGCCCCTTTACGGAAAACTCGAAAATGAGTTTGCGTAGTATTATTCAATCTATTGAATACGCTACTACTGATGATAAAATTAAAGGTATTTACATGGAGATGTATGGGTTTCCAGGAGGACTATCAAAACTAGAAGAGGTTAGAAATGCTTTATTGGCTTTTAAAGAATCAGGAAAGTGGATTGTTACCTATGGCGAAAGCTTTTCTCAAAGTGGCTATTATTTAGCTTCCGTATCAGATAAGGTGTATATGTATCCAGAAGGTGTGGTTATGTTTAAAGGCTTAGCTACAAATATCATGTACATGAAAGGGCTTCTTGAAAAAATGGATATCGAAATGCAAGCGATTAAAGGTCCAGGGAATATTTATAAAAGCGCAGTGGAAACTTTTACGCTAGACGAAATGTCGGATGCTAATCGCGAGCAAATTCAAAAGTATTTAGGTTCTATTTGGGGGCATTGGCTTAATGGTATTTCTGAAGAAAGAAATGTTTCTGTTGCAAACCTTAACATGTATGCCGATTCTTTAAGTATGAGAAATGGTGATATGGCCGTTAAATTAGGTCTTGTTGATGAGCTCAAATACGAAGATCAGGTTATGGATGATTTAATGAGTAGAGTAGAAGTGGATGAGGACAAAGACCTAAACTTTATTACATATTCAAAATACAAAAAGAATAAGGTTTCTACCCGCGCCAATGGCGCGTCTAGATCAGATACGAAAAAAATTGCAGTTATTTATGCGAACGGAGAGATTAGATCAGGTAAAAACTCCGAAGGAATTATGGGCTCTGCATCTATTGCTGCGGCAATTAAAAAGGCGCGATTAGACACTACGGTAAAAGCAATTGTTTTACGCGTAAACTCTCCAGGAGGAAGTGCTTTAGCTTCTGATGTAATGTGGAGAGAAACTGTTTTGGCTAAAGCTGAAAAACCGTTTATTGTTTCTATGGGTGACTTAGCTGCATCTGGTGGATATTATATTTCATGTAATGCAGATAAAATCTATGCAAGTGAAACTACCATTACGGGTTCAATCGGTGTTTTTGGGTTAATGCCTGTAACGGAAAAGTTCTTCAAGAATAAACTTGGTATCATTTTTCAAAATGAACAAACTAATGAACACTCTATTTTTGCAGATGGAATTTCTAAATTAGATGATAAGGAGTATAGCGTTATTAATGCTTCTATTATTGAGATTTATGAAGACTTCGTAAAAAATGTTGCAGATGGTAGAGGAATGACCGTTGAAGCAGTTAAAGAAGTTGCACGTGGTAGAGTTTGGACAGGTACAGATGCTTTAGAGATTGGGTTAGTGGACGAAATTGGGGGGTTAGATGATGCTATTGCTTATGCTGCAGAACAAGCAGGTTTAAACGGGTATCGTTTAACGGAATTACCGGTTTTGAAAGATCCAGTGGAAGAGTTATTAAAAAATCTTCAAGCTGATATTTCTATGAAATTTATGAAAGAGAACTTCGGCTCAAATTATAAATACTTAGAGGTATACAAGAATGTGGAGAGTATGACGGGTATCCAAGCTAGAATGCCGTATTTGATTGAGATTCAGTAAGACAAAAAAGAATATTGTAAAGCCGGTTAGTATTGCTAATCGGCTTTTTTATTGAATAATAAGTTTTTTACGGATGATATTCCCTTTTGAAGATATGACAGTGAAATAAATGCCTGACCTAAGATTCTCAACCGAAACAGGTCTCTTTGCGCTCGTGCTCTCCTTAAGAATTAACCTACCCTTAATATCGAAAATAGCAATTATGAAATCACCTCCAATTCCAGTAACCGTTAATTGACTACGTGTTGGATTAGGGAATAATAGAATATCCTCTTTATTATTTTTTAAATCACTAATTGAATTTGGACCACAATTTATCTTTAGCATTTTGGCACTTACCTTTTGGTTTTTTTCCATTCCACCTACTAGAAACATTTGACAGCCAAAAGAAGCAACTCCTCTTAAGTCCATATTAATTTGAGGTAAAGAAACAGTGTCCCATGAATTTGTTAAAGGGTGAAATGTTAAAATTCTATGATTAGGCTCCACAGGTATTCCGCCTGCATAGCCAATACCGTTATAGTTATAGGTCGCATTTGAACCACCTACCCAACGAATGGAGTTCTCAAAGCTAGAAGCTGCCATCCGATATCCTGATAAATTAGGGCTAATAGTATCTAAGCTCCACGTAATATCTGTGCTGTTTTGAGGATTAATATATCCTTTTCGTAATTGGGTTTGAATGGGAAAGTTACTTGCAATTTTTGCCCCTCCAAAATAGTAAATGGTATCACCAATAATTGCTCCTGAAGCTCCAAATGATTTGTAATCGTGGGTGTTTGGAACGGAAGTACCTATTAACCAAGTGTCTAATTCAGGATTGTAAATTTGAACGTTGGGAATATTAGTCGTTTGACTCCATCCCGTAATCACAAATATTAAACTGTCTTTATAAACCGCCTGCACATGGTCGTCTGTCGCTTTAGGAAGTGGAGCACCATTTACTAAGAAGGTATCGGCCGAAACATCAAAGCGATGAACCAAACTAGATGATTGTTCATTTCCGTTGGCAAAAACGTGATAACCTCCAATAATATAAATGGTGTTGTTGATGGTACTTGCTCCTGCTGCAATTCTAGTTTGAGAAGGTGGTAAATCTGGTAATGACTGCCAAGTATTTTGGGATTCGTCAAACTTGTAACATCGGTTATGAATTCCGCTAAATGATTTGGTAGAGTCTATGCCTCCAAAGGAATAAACGTATTTGTTTACCCCATCAGAATATCCTGTAACCGCATTATTGCTTACTGGCTCAGATAGTTTGGTTAGTGAAGTGGTTACATATTGAGACCAAGCAAGTGAGGAAGTAATAAGTAAAGTGAAAAAGACGAAATATGTTTTCATGAATGCGAATTGAGCTCGAAATGTACATATTTCTTAGAGCAAAAAAAAAGAGGCTTTAACTAAAGCCTCTTTTCAAAATATATTTGTTTAATCTTAAACCATCATTAGTACAGGCTCTTCGAGCATGCTTTTAAATGTATTTAAGAATTCAGAACCCATCGCACCATCAACTACTCTATGATCGCAACTTAGTGTTACCTTCATTCTATGACCTGGTACAACTTGTCCGTTTTTCACAACTGGTTTTTCAATAATTCCACCAATTGCCATAATTGCAGCATCGGGAGGGTTTATAATCGCAGTAAATGATTCAATTCCGTACATACCTAGATTAGAAATAGAGAATGTATTTCCTTCCCAATCTTGAGGTTGTAATTTTTTATCGCGTGCTTTGCCTGCTAAATCTTTTACCGAAGCGGAGATTTGAGGTAATGTTAATGTGTCTGCAAATCTTACTACAGGAACTAATAACCCATCTTCTACGGCAACAGCAACTCCAATATTAACGTGTTCGTTGTATCGGATTTTGTCGTTTAACCAAGATGAATTTACTAATGGATGTTTTTTTAATGCTACCGCAGCTGCTTTTACAATAAAGTCGTTAAATGAAACTTTCACATCTTGCGCAGCATTTACTGCTTTACGTGCATTCAAAACATTATCCATATCTACCTCAATGGTGAGGTAGAAGTGAGGTGCGGTAAATTTACTTTCTGATAATCTACGTGCAATTGTTTTACGCATTTGCGAAACAGGTACCTCTGTGTAGCTCTCGTGTCCAGGATTACTGGCAACAGCTAAAGATGTTCCTCCTTTATAAGAGTTTGCAGCTGGGGCACGATAATTATCGATGTCCGCTTTTACAATTCTGCCATTATCACCCGTTCCGATAACCGTATTTAAATCAATCCCTTTTTCATTGGCTAATTTCTTAGCTAACGGAGATGCTTTAAAAGACCCTTCGTTTACTATAGGCTCAATGATTGTTTGAACTGGTTCTGAATCTGCAACAACGATTGGCGTAGGTGCTTTAATCGATGAAACTGGAGTAGAACTATCTTCTTCAACAGCTTCTGGTAAAACATCATTATCAATTAACGTTTGATAATCTTCGCCCTCATCACCTAAAATTGCAAGAATAGAATCAACTGGTGCTGTTTGTCCTTTTTCAATACCGATATATAATAATACACCGTCTTGAAAAGATTCAAACTCCATAGTGGCTTTATCGGTTTCGATATCGGCAATAAGTTCGCCTTCCTCTATTTTATCACCCACTTTTTTATGCCATTCAGCTACCACTCCTTCCGTCATGGTGTCGCTCAATTTAGGCATTTTAATAACTTCAGCCATTGTAATTAATTTAAAACTTGTTATCCATAATGTATGGATAGTTGTCTTCAACGTAAATATCTTTATATAGTTCGCTTGCTTCTGGTTCTGGAGAATCTTCGGCAAACTTCACAGCCTCTAAAACGGTGGCTTTTACTTTTTCTGTAATTTTCTCCAATTGCGCTTCCGTAGCGAATTTATTTTCTGTAATAATATCTTTTACAAATAAGATAGGATCTTGCGCTTTGTATTTATTAACCTCTTCTTTCGTACGGTATTTTTGTGGGTCACTCATAGAGTGTCCTTTAAATCTGTAGGTTCTTATATCTAATAAAACAGGTCCTTTTCCAGATCTGGCATGATCCGCTGCCCAAGCCATTGCATCATGAACTTCCATTACATTCATTCCGTCTACAGATTTAGCAGGCATATCATATGATTCGCCAATTTCAGCTAAATTTTTAACGTTACTGGTTCTATCTACAGATGTTCCCATAGCGTAATTATTGTTTTCAATTAAGAAAACAACTGGAATCTTCCAGTTCATTGCCATGTTAAAAGTTTCATGCAAAATACCTTGACGAACAGCTCCGTCACCCATTGAGGTAACACAAATGTTTCCGGTGTTTTTGTATTGTTCTGCAAAAGCAATTCCAGCACCCATAGCAATTTGAGCTCCTACAATTCCATGGCCTCCCATGAGACCGGTTTCTTTACTGAACATGTGCATAGATCCACCTTTACCTTTTGACAACCCGGTAGTCTTACCGTATAATTCTGCCATCATGTATTTTGGGTGAACGCCTAATCCAATTGGATGTGCGTGGTCACGATATGCTGTAATGTGTTTATCACCTTTTATTGTAGCTGACATAGTACCTGCCACAACGGCTTCTTGACCGATGTAAAGGTGGCAAAAACCTCCAAATTTTTGTTGGATATATAACTGTCCGGTTTTCTCTTCAACTTTACGCATAAGAAGCATGTCTTCGTACCATTTAAGGTATTGCGCTTTTGTGAAAGCCAATTTAGTTGATTTACGTGTTGCCATTTGTTTATATTGATGTTAACATGTGCGAAATTAATATAAAGAGTGCAATAAATTACCCCTCTTTATATTAAGGATAAATAATAAAAAATGATGATGTAATAGCTTATTTTGCTCTACCTACATGAGGTGAAGAAAAATAGAATGGGATTAGGTCACCTACTGATTTACTTACCCAAACGGTACCAGAACTACCATGCATTATTACCGTTATAGGATTGGTTTGAGAACTCTCAATTTCAATCATTACTTGCCTACATGCGCCACAAGGGGTCACA
This sequence comes from uncultured Desulfobacterales bacterium, assembly GCA_964195485.1. Lineage (GTDB taxonomy): Bacteria > Bacteroidota > Bacteroidia > Flavobacteriales_G > Salibacteraceae > CAJXZP01. The sequence continues at coordinate 16,613 of CAXMPG010000139.1, read as the reverse complement.
GGATTGGTCACTTCGCCATGTATACTTTTAGCTACAATGGCAATAGTTTCGATTTCTTCTTCTGAAAAATTGGTTCCGGCAGAGAAAATAGCGACTCTTTCAGCGCATAGTCCTGACGGATAAGCAATGTTTTCTTGATTACTACCTAATATTACTTCGCCATTTTTTAGTAGAAGAGCGCTTCCAACGCTAAATCCAGAATATGGGGAATACGATGATTTTAAAGCAGATTCTGCTTTAGTTATCAAATCTTGAAATTGTGGAGGTAATTCGCTTACTGAATCAAAACTTTGAATTTCACTAGTGTGAGAAATTGTTTTTTTCATTCATATAATTTATTACAAAGTGATTGTTAAAATGAATCACTAGATCCAGTACTGGATTCTTTACTGGATTCTTTACTTGATTTGTTCTTGTCAAAAGAAAATGACATGGTAAATTGTAAGGTGTTTGCCAGAGGTGAAACACCTGCAATGTTTTGTTCGCTCACATAGAATGGAACTAAATATGATAAGTCCATTGCAAATACGTTATGTTTTAATCCAATACCGAAAGAAAGGTATTTACGATTTCCTTTGGTAGAGTGTTCCGTGAAATACCCCATTCTTGCAGCAAAAACTTTATTGTACCAATATTCAAGACCAAAAGCAAAATTTAACTCTCTCAACTCTTCATTTAATACACTTCCAGATTTAATGCTAGCCATTCCATCCGCATCTAAAATGTATTGACCTGTATTATCTTTTAATGGTTCTCCTGGAGCATCTGCCCAACTAGAGAAAATGGCATTCGCTGGCGATGGATTTGGGTCTGAACCAGCTATTATTTGGCTAGATCCATTAACATTACCATAAATAGGAGGAGTGGGAACCAATAATTTGTTCATATCCATTACAATGGCAAAGTCATTATATTCATCTAGGTGAATAGTTAACCCACCACCAACTTTAAAGTTCATTGGTAAAAAATCTTGTTGGTTAATATCAGAATAAGTCATTTTATTACCAATATTAGAAATACCCATTCCAAAAGCTAAGGTAGCATCCTTATCACCTAAGTTAATATCATCATTTTGGTAATAACTGTTTATGTCTGAAGCTACTGCAAGACCTGGCTTTGTGTCGGCTCCACCAACACTTTGTCCACCGGTAAGGTTAGAATAAATAAAACGTAAAGATATACTCATTGAAAAACGATCAGAAAGTTTTCTAGAGTACGCCCCATCAAATGCAAATTCGTTTGGATTGTGAGAAATAGTTGGATTTCCAAATTCATCTGTAAACTGAATATCACCTAGCGTAAAATACCTTAAGGACATTCCAATAGATGACATTTTATCAATCTTTTTAGCAAATGATAAATAGGATAAACTAATTCCCGGAATCAATTGAGATAGCCAAGGTGTATATGAGATACCCAATACCATTTCCTCATCCATAAATGCGAGCTTAGCGGCATTATGAAAGTTGTCATAGACATCTGGACTTGTTGCTGAACCTGCTGAACCTAGCCCGCCATGCCGAGCATCGGGGGTTATTGTCAAAAATGGAACAGCTGTTGTAATTGGATTCTGTCTGTCGTTTTGAGACAGTACATCGTTAGAAATCAAAGATGAAACAACGATTGTAAGAATGAAAATATTTTTTTTCGTATTCATTTATTGGAATAATAAGATTTGCAAATATAGCGATTAACGTTACTTTTTTTGATATGGTATTATAGAATAACAATTTTTTCGAACTTTTCTACAGATTGGTCAAAAGCATTCGTGACTTTTACCTTGTAAATATAGGTTCCTTTTCCAATTCGATCGCCATAATCATCTTTACCGTTCCAATTAATTGGACCCGCCCTGTAGCTTTCCCCTTGATCAATATAATCAATGGTTTTAACTAGTTTTCCAGTTATGGTAAAGACTTGAATTCTAACTTCTAATTGTTGCCCAATCGCATTATGGTCAAAATAGAAATCTGTATTCGTGGTAAATGGATTAGGATAGTTTAAAACATGCTCAATTTTAAATCCAGAAGAGTTGCTCACGTAAAACTCTGTAACACCTTCTCCTGAATTGTTATAAACATCCCATACTTTTAATCTAAGGGTATGTTTTCCTTCGGCTAAATTACTTAGGTTGTATGATACGGACCCTTTTTGATAAGAATCAAGTTCCGATTCGTAGTAGTCGTTTAATGTGATTGAATTAGCGGTGTTTTCATCAATTACCGCAACTATATCATGTCCTATTCCGTTTCCAACGGTATTAATTCCGTTTTCGTCAAAGACCTTGGCATATATCATCGGGTTTTGATCGGTCATGCCTCCAATAACAAATGATTCATCATTCATCCATAAATTAACGGTTGGTCCGTTGCTATCTTCATTTGCAGAGTCAACACGACCACCAATCTGAAAGTTTTCATACGAATCAGATGCATCGATAATTCCGTTTTCAGCGTAGTAACTAATTTTTCCGTTTCCGTACTTGAAATTAATATCCTTTGGTACGATAAACGTAAACTCAAAATCGCCATTGGTTACCGATGCTTTTCCATTAAACAATGCGTTTACTTGCGTTTCAAATTTCATCACACCATTTCCATCATTATTAAGGGTAGACTGAACTTTACTTTGGCCGTAGATAGTAGGATATACGAGACCGTTAAAGTCGGTTTGTTTTTGTCCAAACTCATTGGTTACAGAACCATTGATTGTCACCTTTTGTAAAGACTTTATGGTGTCAGATATTGAAGTGGTCGTCACAGAATATTCTGGATAGGCAAGTTGAGCCGCTGGATCACCAAGTAATGAAAAGTTTCTATAATTAATATTTGAGCCTCCAACTTTCGAAATGCGCAATAGATCACCAAGTCTGGGCCACTCGCCATCTGTTTTTTCAAATGCTACGGAAAAGAATTTTTTGGTGAGTTCAAAATTTGGTCGAGAATAGACTAACCTAGTCGTGGTTAATAACGCTAAGCCTCCTCCGTTTGGATTGAGTAGAACAAACTCTCCTGCCGAAGTCCTTTCTGGGTCATCAAATCGACTAAATTCACACGTAGCGGTAACATATAAGGCCAAAGCATCAATATTTTGGTAGCCTTTTATTTGAGAAACGCCTAAAATTCTTTCATGAGCTAAACCCAATTCGCCACCATGACCCACATAATTAATAATCATGCTTCCGGTCTCTGTGGCTTTATCTATGGCGGTATTTACATCTGGATACGTGCTTCCTCCTGCATTACTAACTTGTTGATATGCGTCTAAATAAATTTTATTCAAATTGTATTTTGGATAGTCTCTGTTTGTTCGAGTAGCCAAAGTATCTGATTGTGCCATATGAATATTACCGTCTTCATCATCTCCTATAAATGTAATTTTATTTCTCCACGGCTTCATGCCATCTGGGCTAGTAAGGTAATGAATGGTTTTATCAATCACATCTTGAGCTTGAGTCACTGAATTGGCAATAATCCTTCCTATTCCTACATCTAGAGTAGAGGAAAGTAAATCACTTTCGTTGTCATCTAAAAAGCCCACATAATCATCACTAACGTACGATAGTAATGGGTCTCTTGAATTAGATGATTGGTAGGCCGGAATATAATTGGTATTCCCAGGATTACGATTTTTATAATCATAGGAAGCATCTCCAAGTAGTAAAACGTATTTCAACATTTTATCAGGGTCAGTTCCAGCACGATCATAAAGCATTTTATTGAATGACTTTATAGCGGTAAGGTCTTGACTACCGGATGAGAATTCATTATATAATTGTTGCGTAGTTACCACTACCGTGTTTAACTGACTTTTAGTACGGTGGTGCTCTGCTAATTGATTGGCTTGGTTAATAAAGTTAGGGTGAGTAACAATTACGTAATCCGCTGTTTGAATGCTATGTAAATCTTGGTTAACTACTTTTCCGAAGTTCTTTACGGATAAGTAGTTCGCATTATTGAATGCGACAAACTCATTTATTTGACCTCCGAACTCCTTGAAATTAGTGCCTGTTAAACTAATTTCCGAAACTTCAGTTGGAGTAGTTACGTTCCATATACGCGTAGCAGATAAGTTGGATAAATTGTATTGAACAACACTTGCGGTAAGAGATTTGTTATTTCTAAAGGGCATTTGATTGCCGTCCATAATTAAATTTCTGTTGCATATTATTTCTATGTAATCAATCCAACCATTATCGGATGAGCTTGGATTGCTGAAATTTACATCAATTGCGAAATTATCACTGGGTATGTTGAAATTATTTATCCCAGCACTTACTCCTGCATATTCCGCATAATAACCACCGGATACTCCTTGGTGAGAGACGTTTAGTACATTATCAGTCCCAACATTAAAGCTGAAGCTAGATGATCTGCCTATTACTCTAAATGCCATTCTGGCTTTTATTTGAGCAGTACTTCCAATGGCGTTGGGAAACGAAAAAGGAAAAGATTGTTGTTTGGTAAAGCTGAATGATTCTCCGTACCAATTCCTCCCTGATTTCACGAAATTCACCAAATCTACTTCATGATATTGGTGGTCGTTAAAGTCTGTTATTGTTAGATCGGCAGAATTATTAATGGGGCTCTTTTTAACGATGCGTTTGGGTGTTCCAATATTATAATCGGTGGTAATGAAATAATACGTAGTATCTGAAAATAGGTGAGTTACGTGGTTGTAACGTCCATTCGTATATGCCCATCGGTTTGGGTCTTGACCATAAAATAGAAAGTAATCGCCTTGATTAAATGTACCATCGCCCCCGTCATTAACTTCTATGGCGTTTTCTTCTAAGTCGTCAAATCGCGGTTCAGCGTTATTAAATGGCAAGTATCCGCCACCATTTCCAAATAGTCTTACTTGCGCAGAACTTAGGCTTTCTGTGTTAAACCCCATTGATTGTAAATCGGTATAGGAAACTTTGTAAACGCCATCTTTTGTTAAGCCAACTTTCACCCAATTCCCGTACCTTAATACAGAGTTGACTTTAAAATTCCAATTGGCCGCGGTTGCAGATCTAGAAGATATAGGCGTAATAGTATAATTAAATGATGTTACTTTAATAAGTTCACCAGTTGTAGGGTCCTTATATATAGGGTGGAATGAAATAGTAGCGATGGGTTTTTTTCGATACCAACTAACATTAACATTGGCAACTATAGAGCTCGGAATGTTTTTATTGAGTAATGCTTTTTTTTCATCGGAAGAAAGAGATTCGGAGGATAAAACCGAGATATCTACTGTTGCATTATTACTTTCCGCGGGCAGGTAAACTGTTTTTGAATAAAATGGAAGACTATCTGAAGGGAAGTTATACGTTCCACTTTCAAACTGTATCAGTATTATTTCTTCTTCGCTAAAACCACTGAAAATCATTGGTTTTGACCACGTGATCTCTACCTTTGTATCTAGTTTTCTGCCTATATGAACAGATTGGCCTAATAAACTAGACTTTATCAGCAGGATTAAAGAGAGTAACAATATTTTTTTCATCTTGCAGTTTATTTTGTGCTTAAAGTGATTTTCATAACAATATACGTGGCTTGAAAACGAAAGTATAGTTTAAATATTGCGAAAGTTCTTTTTGATGAGAAATATTGGTTTCACAAACCGATTTTATTTGCTATACTTGCCACGTGCAACAATTAGGTATTATGTTTAGAATAGAAATACGTCAGATTACGGTTTTACTACTTTTGGTAGTAGGGTTCGCTTCTAGTGCGTCTGCACAAGACCCTCAATTTTCTCAGTTTTATGCTAATCCGTTGTATACTAATCCTGCTTTTGCCGGTTCTGAAGTTTGTCCACGGGTGGTATTGAATTATAGAAATCAATGGCCAAAGCTTCCTGGAGGCTTTACCACGTATAGTGTGTCAGCTGATCAGTATGTTGATTTTTTGAAAGGTGGTCTAGGATTACAGGTATATCAAGATAATGCCGGTAATAATACAATTAAGACATTTAACGTTTCCCTATCATACGCATACACACTTGAGATTAATCGAGATGTTTCATTGAAATTTGGTGGTCAGGGAGCTTATTGGCAAAAATCATTACAGTGGGATCAATTAACTTTTGGGGACATGATTGACCCAAGATATGGGTTTATATACTCTACGAATGAACCATTTGGTGACGAGAGTGTAAATGCTCCAGATTTTTCAGCAGGAATGCTTTTGTATAGTGCCGATTGGTATATAGGTGGTTCTGTTCATCATTTGACACAGCCAACAGAAAGTTTTTTTGGTTTGAATGATGCCGTGTTATATAGAAAGTATTCATTCCAAGCAGGCGCTACATTCGCCATTGATAAAAGGCATCCAGATGAGGGTTCGGTCTCTCCAAATATCATTTACATGCAACAAGGAGAGTCTTCCCAGTTCAATATAGGGATGTATGGTAGAATGAGTGTGTTCACCGTAGGGCTTTGGTATAGATTTAATACAAGAAATAGTGATGCAATGATTTTATTATTTGGTTTGCAAAATGATAAGTTCAAATTTGGTTATAGTTATGATATAACGGTCTCTAAATTAGGTAACGCCACTGGAGGAGCACATGAGCTTTCTTTAGGGTTTAAACTTAAATGTCACAACAAAAAAGCAAAAATACGCGGGTTGGTTTGCCCAAGTTGGTAGTGTATAATAAAATATTATTTTTACACCCACGTTATAGCGTACTAAAATTAGCATGATGAAAAAAACAATATTAGCTTTAGCAACTGTATCTTTAATAGTTAGCTCGTGTAATTTTGAGCAATCGTCCGTGACAGGATGGGACTATGATAGTAAAGATAACGGTGATTTCCAAAAAGCGCCTTTTGTTGAGCAAGAAACGGGACCTAACTTAGTTTTAATCGAAGGGGGGACGTATACCATGGGTAGAGTTACCGATGATGTAATGCATAACTGGGAAAATACTCCTAGACGTGTTTCTGTATCTTCATTTTATATTGATGAAACGGAGGTTAAGAATATTGATTGGTTAGAATATTTATATTGGGTAAAGAGAATTTATCAGGATGATTATCCGGAGGTTTTTGAAGCCGCTTTACCGGATACATTAGTATGGCGTGATAAACTAGCCTACAATGAACCTTACGTAGATTATTATTTACGTCACCCTGCTACAAGAGATTACCCTGTTGTAGGTGTGAGCTGGAAACAAGCTACTGAATTTTGTGCATGGAGAACAGATCGTGTAAATGAGCAAATTATGATTCGTGAAGGTTTTTACAATCATAATCCAAATCAAGTTTCAGATGATAACTTTAATACCGATGCATATTTATATGGACAGTATGAAGGGGATAAAAATACAGATGGTGTAGATTGGAATGGTCCAAACAGTCCTGGTTACAGAAATGTGAAAATGGAAGATGGTATTCTTTTACCAAAGTATAGACTACCAACCGAAGCAGAATGGGAATATGCTGCGTATGGTTTAATTGGAAACTCTTACGGAGAAAATGTATTAGAAAGAAGACAATGGCCTTGGAATGGACACGCTATGCGTAATCCAGAAGATGTTTATATGGGCGCAATGTTAGCTAACTATAAAAGAGGTCGTGGTGATAATATGGGACTTGCTGGTGCGTTAAATGATAATGCAGATATTACAGCTCCGGTATATCAATACTGGCCAAATGATTACGGCTTATATAACATGGCTGGTAATGTAAATGAGTGGGTAATGGATGTATATCGTGCCACCACATCAGAAGATGGTTCTGACTTTAGAACATTTAGGGGTAATGATTACCAAAAAATTGCACGTGATGAAGATGGTTATATTGCGGAGAAAGATTCTTTAGGTAAAATGATTTACCAAGATGTGGAAACGGAAGATGCAAAAGATCGTAGAAACTACCGTAGAGCGGATAACATTAATTTCTTAGATGGTGATTTTGAAACACAATACTCTGACCAAGTTTGGAAAGGGGAGACTGAAGTAGAAGGAACAGAATCTAATGGAATGTATGAATATGGTGTTACATCATTAGTAACAGATCATTCAAGAGTGTATAAAGGTGGTTCTTGGAAAGATAGAGCATACTGGTTACACCCAGGTTCAAGAAGATTTTTAAATGAAGACCTTTCTACGGATCACATTGGTTTTAGATGTGCAATGGATAGAATGGGTTCTCCTACAGGTTTAGGTTCGAGATAATCTAATCTTAATAAGTTATTGAAAAAAGCCTTTCGTTAATGTACGAAAGGCTTTTTTTGTGCGGTAATTTTGACAAAAGTTAATTACAGTTATGAAAATTGATACGCTTTATTCGTTGTTTCTAGATAGTAGTGGTGTTTGTACGGATACTAGAAATATTACTATCTCCAGTCTGTTCTTTGCCTTAAAGGGAGATAATTTCAATGGGAATAAATTTGCAGTACAAGCTTTGGAGTCAGGAGCTGGATATGCAATAGTGGATGAAGCCGTTGATTCTTCTGATAAAAGAATAATTCTAGTAGAGGATGTGTTGGCTACATTACAAGAACTAGCAAGTTACCACAGACGGAAGCTTGATATCCCTGTTATTGCAGTTACTGGCTCTAATGGTAAAACAACCACTAAGGAATTAATACACGTTGTATTAGCAAAGAAATTCAAAGTAGCTTTTACTAAGGGGAATTTGAATAATCATATAGGAGTACCATTAACTTTACTGGAGGTAACTAGTGCGCATGAAATTGCTTTGATTGAAATGGGTGATAATCATAGGTATGAGGTAGAGTTGCTGTGTAAAATAGCCTTGCCAAACTTTGGTTTTGTAACCAACGTGGGCAAGGATCACTTAGAAGGATTTGGCTCATTTGAGAATAATATTCTGGCTAAAAAAGAGGTTTTTGATTTCTTGAAGGCAAATAATGGAAAAGTATTTTTGGATGAGTCTGACGACTTAGTTTCAGGAATGGTAGACGCTAGTTTGAAAGTTATCTCTTATGGGAAAAAAGATTCTTTTTCTTATATTGATTACTTGAAGTCGAATCCCCTAGTCGTTTTTTCTGATACGCTTGGAGAGGAAGTTGAAACGAACCTTTTTGGCGCCTTTAATTTTAATAATATTAAGTTAGCTTATTGTATTGGGAAGTATTTTGAAGTTCCCCTTTCAGATATATCTGAAGCCTTACAGGAGTTTCAGCCAGATAATAATAGGTCTCAAGTTATAAATACGGATAAGAATACGCTTATTATGGATGCCTATAACGCGAACCCTTCTTCGGTGGAAGAAGCTGTGTCTAGTTTTGCTGAAATGGAAACAGACAAGGTTAAGATGTTACTATTAGGCGATATGTTTGAGCTTGGTAGTTACAGCGAAGAAGAACATCAAAACATGGCAAACTTAGCCATGAGTAAAGGTTTTGATATTGTTCTATTGATTGGAGAGAATTATGCTGCAACCAAGAATATCCCTGCAGGAAATCTGTTTTCGTCTAAACTAGATGTGGAAGTTTATCTCAAAAAAATCGCCCCCGAAGGAGCGATAATATTATTGAAAGGCTCTCGTGGAATGAAGTTAGAGAGCCTAAAGCCTTGTTTGTAGTTCTATTTAAGAATAGAACGTCCGATTACGATTTTTTGAATTTCTGAAGTTCCTTCATAAATCTGAGTGATTTTTGCATCACGCATCATTCTTTCTACATGGTATTCTTTTACAAATCCGTATCCGCCATGAACTTGAACTGCCTCAACAGTAACTTCCATAGCTACTCTAGAAGAAAATTCTTTTGCCATTGCACCTGCTTTTGTAATTGGCTTGTGCTCATCCTTTAACCAAGCTGCTTGTAAACATAGTAAACGAGCTGCTTCAATTGAAGTAGCCATATCTGCTAACTTGAAACTGATGGCTTGATGTTGTGAAATTGGTTTCCCAAAAGCTGTTCTGGTTTTAGCATATTCTACGGATGCTTCAAATGCACCAGAAGCAATACCTAATGCTTGAGAAGCAATACCAATTCTACCACCTTCCAAAATCATCATCGCAAATTTGAATCCGAATCCTTCTTCGCCAATCATATTCTCAGCTGGTACTCTACAATCGTTAAACATTAACGTGTGGGTATCAGAACTACGAATTCCTAATTTATTTTCTTTAGCTCCTACGATAAAACCTTCCATTCCTCGTTCTACGATAAAAGCACTAATTCCTTTATGTCCTAGTTCTGGTTTGGTTTGTGCAATTACAATATATGTAGAAGCACTACTACCGTTGGTAATCCAGTTTTTTGTTCCGTTTAAAATGTAATCATTACCATCCTTAACAGCCATTGTGCGCTGAGAAGTTGCGTCAGAGCCAGCTTCGGGTTCTGATAAACAGAAAGCACCAAGTTTTTGACCAGAAGCAAGAGGAACTAAAAATTTCATTTTTTGTTCTTCACTAGCGTATTTTTCCAATCCCCAACAAACTAATGAGTTGTTTACAGACATTGCAACAGAAATAGCTGCATCAACCTTAGAAATTTCTTCCATAGCTAATACGTAAGAAACAGTATCCATACCACTACCGCCATATTTTGGGTCAACCATCATTCCCATAAAACCAAGTTCTCCAAGTTGACGAATTTCGTCTTCTCCAAATCTTTGGTTTTCATCTCTTTCCAAAACTGTTTTGGCCACTACGTTTTGTGCGAAATCACGTGCGGCATCTCTTACGGCAATTTGTTCTTCTGTTAACTGAAAATCCATTATTTTGTAGTTATAATTATCAAAATTATTTCGGATACGAAAGTAAGATTTTGGAGTAACAATTCCTATTAGTAAAATCAACTAAAATGACAACGGAGTATAGGGTTATAGGATTAATGTCAGGGACATCTATGGATGGCTTGGATATTGCTTTTTGTAGGGTTGAATTAAAAGCGGGTAAATGGGATTTCTCCATACTAAATGCGGAAACAATTCCTTATTCTGACAGGTGGCTTCATGATTTAAATTCGGCTAGAGAGTTGGATGAAAATGAGTTGAGTGCTTTAGATGATAAGTATGGAATCTATCTAGCGGAAAGAACTTTAGAATTCATTAATATTAATGCTATTGAACGCATTGATTTTATTGCAAGTCATGGGCATACGATTCATCACCAGCCGGAAGATGGAATTACCGTCCAAATTGGAAATGGAAAAGCCTTAACTGAAATAGTTAAAATTCCAGTAGTGAATGATTTTAGAACCGAAGATGTGAATTTGGGAGGCCAAGGTGCTCCATTGGTTCCCATTGGTGATGAGTTGCTTTTTAAAGAATATGATGCCTGTTTAAACCTAGGGGGCTTTGCAAATATTTCATTTTCCAGAAATGAGGTTCGGCACGCATTTGATATTTGCCCAGCTAATATTGTAATGAATCACATAACCAGAAAAATTGGACAAGCGTATGACCATGATGGAGAATTAGCGCGGTCCGGAAAAGCAGAATTAAACCTTCTGAGTGTACTTAATGCTATTCCATTTTATGCAAAGTCTTATCCTAAGTCGTTGGGCGTTGAATGGGTGGAGAAGGAATTTTACTCGATTATAAGCAAATCCTCAAAACCGGAGGATCTTTTAAGAACTTTAGTTAGTCATATTGTAATCCAGATTAGTAAAGTAACAAAGGAAAATAATATTAGAAATGTTTTAGTCACCGGTGGAGGGGCGTTTAATTCTTTTCTAATTAGTGAATTGAGAAAGTGTAGTGCGGCCAAAATCATTCTGCCAGATGCAAATACGATTAATTATAAAGAAGCGCTTGTTTTTGCGTTTTTAGGGGTGTTGAAAATGAGAGGTGAAACCAATGTTTTAAAGTCTGTTACGGGTGCATCAAAAGATCATAGCTCAGGAGTAATTAGCCTTCCCTCAAGTATATAAACCGTGTAATAATGTGACATAAGTTTTAATAATACAGTGTTAACAAGTATTGTTAAAAATCATTGAAGAAATAGGTTGAAAGTTACCTTTGGATTTGGATAAATAATGTTTTTTTGAGCGCGGTTATAAAACCGGTTTATTCATACACAAAACACGGAAAGAGAATGTACACTTTAATGATTATCATATTTATTCTAGGCTATTTAGCGATTGCTTTAGAGCATAATATTCATATTGACAAGGGCGCATCTGCTCTACTTACAGGGGTGTTGGTTTGGACCGTTTTTGTTTTTGGTGCAGATAGTATTTTAGGAATTGATTTTAGTTGGAGCTTAACCGACCTATATGCGAACTCAGACGGATTTTTAAAGGGGCTTAATGGATTTCTGAATATTGAAAAAGAAGATATTCTTGCTTCGGGTGATACTGTTTCTCAAGTAACCAATCATTTCATTGGTCATGAGCTTAAACATCATGTCGTTGATATTGCAGAAATTTTATTTTTCTTATTGGGAGCAATGACTATTGTAGAAGTTATTGATGCGCATGATGGATTTGCCGTTATTACGGATCGAATTAACACAGCTAATAAAGTGAAATTAATATGGGTTTTAAGTGTCATCACCTTCTTTTTCTCCGCAGCTCTAGATAACCTTACGACCGCTATTGTTATGTCGGCCTTACTTAAGAAACTAATTAAAGATAGAGATGATTTATGGCTTTTTGCAGGCATGGTAATTGTTGCCGCAAATGCTGGTGGTGCTTGGTCTCCAATTGGTGATGTAACGACTATTATGTTGTGGATTGGTGGTAATATTACCGCCTCACATATTATTACAGGAATATTTATTCCTTCATTAATTGCGCTTTTAGTGCCACTTGGAATTCTTTCTTTTACGCTTAAAGGAGAAGTAGCTAGACCCGAAAAAGCAGATGGGGATGATGTTAGAATTACGACAGATGGAGAGCGTAACTTGGTTTTTATTCTAGGTGTTTCTAGTTTGTTATTTGTACCTATTTATAAAACGGTAACCCATCTACCTCCTTTTATGGGAATCCTTTTTGGATTAGGTTTAATGTGGGCTGTTACGGAAATCATTCATAAAAGAAAAAGTATTCACGCTAAATCAAAATTATCCGTAAGTGGTGTAATTCGTAAAGTAGATACTCCTTCGGTGATGTTTTTCTTAGGCATATTATTAGCCGTAGGTGCATTATCAAGTGCAGGTCAATTATTAGACTTAGCATCTTGGTTAGAAGTTAAAATGGATGGAAATATTTATGCTATAAATGTAATTATAGGCTTACTTTCATCTGTGGTCGATAATGTGCCATTGGTTGCAGGTGCTATGGGGATGTATGATGTTGGAGTATATGAGGCAGGAATGTCTTACCCTGTGGATCACCCGTTTTGGGAGTTCTTGGCTTATTGTGCTGGTACAGGAGGTAGTGCCTTAATAATTGGGTCTGCTGCCGGTGTTGCAGTAATGGGTATTTTGAAGATAGATTTCATGTGGTATATGAAAAGAATTAGCTTGTTGGCTTTATCAGGTTATTTAGCTGGTGCTTTATTTTATTACGTAGAAAATACGATGTTATAAAATAGAATTGAATTTAGATCGTTATCAAATCAATATAATCAAATTATGAATTACGGATTGTTTTTACAAAGTACTACAGGATTAGAAGTTGCGGAGGTAGTTCCACAAGAAGAAACGTTATCGATAATGAGCCTTTTAATAGGTGGCGGATGGTACATTATGATACCACTCGGGATTTTATCTATAATAGCGGTTTACATTTTTGTAGAGAGATACTTTTCAGTTGCACGAGTTGTTAAAGGTGATACTTCATTTATGGAGCAGGTTAAAGAATCTGTTTTGAAAGGGGAAATCGCACATGCACGTAAAATCTGTAAGGATGTAAATAACCCGTATGCTAGAATGATTGAAAAAGGCTTAATGCGTGTTGGCAAACCAATGGCCGATATTAGTTTGGCTATTGAAAATGAAGGTAAACTTGAAATCACGAAGCTGGAACAATCCTTATCAATGGAAGCTACCATTGCTGGAGCTGCACCAATGATCGGTTTCTTAGGAACTGTAATTGGCATGATGGCTGCGTTTCACCAAATGAACACCTCTGGTAATGCCGTTGAATTAAATCAATTAGCAGGTGGAATTATGCAAGCCATGGTTACTACGGCTGCTGGTTTGGTAATTGGAATTATTGCTTACTTAGCGTATAACATTTTGGTAGGAAGAATTGATCAGGTAGCGTACAAAATGGATGAGCTTTCTGTACGTTTTATTGACATGTTACAAGAACCAGCTTAAGAATGGCAGTTAAAGGAAGAAATAAAGTAAGTCCTGAATTCAATATGTCGTCAATGACAGATATTGTTTTCTTGTTGCTTGTGTTTTTTATTATCGCGTCCACTATGATTAGCCCAAATGGTGTGGATGTGTTGCTTCCAAAAGGAAGTACACGTACAACAAAGAAGAATCAAGTTTCGGTGTCTATTACCAAAGACGTAAAGTATTTTGTAGGTCAACGAGAAGTGCAATTTGAACAATTGGAACGTACCTTACAATCCATGTTAGAAGGCGAAGAAAAGCCAGGGTTTTTATTACGACCAGAAGAAACAGTAGATATTCAATATGTAGTTGCCGTTATGGAAATTGCAAACAGAAATAAGTACCAAATGGTGCTTGCTACAAGAGGAAATTAAATGTTTGCTATACCAAAAGAAAGAGAGAAAAGAGAAGGCCTCATTGGAACTATTATGTTTCATTTGATACTATTGGCTTTGTTCCTTTTTTACGGGTTAACGCATCAAGTACCTATTCCTGAAACAGGATTAACTGTCAATTTTGGCACCTCTGAAGTGGGTAGTGGAGATAAACAACCTGAAGCTGCGGTAACAGAAACGGAGCCTCAACCACAACCAGAAGAAGAGGTTGTTCCCCCAGTAGATGCCCAGCCAGAAGCGAACCCTGATGTGGCTACTCAAGATGTAGAGGATGCATTAGAAGTACCCGATTCTAAAACACCAGAAGAGATTGAAGCCGAGAAAGCTGCGGAAGCAGAGGCTCAAAAGAAAGCAGAACAGGAAGCCCAAAGAAAAAAATTAGCGGCTATGGCTAATAAATTAAATAACCCGTCTAGTGATGGCGGAGGTGGTGATGGTCCAGATGATCAACCTGGGGATAAAGGTCAAACCGATGGCGGTGATGATGGTGGTTATACCGGTGGTGGCGAAGGTGAAGGCAATTACTCTTTAGGTGGAAGAGAAGCCTTGACAAAACCAAAACCAGCATATGATTGTCAAGAAGAAGGTAAAGTGGTTGTGGATATAAAAGTAGACCGTAATGGTAAGGTGGTTTATGCTTCTGTAGGTAAAGGAACCACTAATACAGCCGATTGTTTGACGAATAAAGCCCTTGAAGCGGCATATTTAACAAAGTGGCAACCAAAGGATGGGGCGCCAATTCAACAAAGGGGTAAAATCACTTACGATTTCCAAATTCATTAATGACCTACCAAGAAACAATAGATTTTCTTTTTTCCCAATTACCAATGTACCAACGTAAAGGTAAAGCGGCTTATAAAGCCGATTTATTGAATACGATCGCGTTATGTGAACGATTAGGAAACCCTGAAAATAAAATCAAAACAATTCATATTGCTGGAACTAATGGGAAGGGATCTACCGCTCATTTTATAGCATCCATATTGCAAGAGTCAGGATATAAAGTAGGGTTATATACTTCGCCACACTTATTAGATTTTAGGGAACGTATTCGAATAAATGGGAAGATGATTTCGGAAGAGTTTGTGGTTAATTTTTTGGAAACAAAGCATCCAGAACTTCAAAATATTGAACCCTCATTTTTTGAATGGACTGTTGGATTAGCGTTTTCCTATTTTGAGGAGGTAAAAGTAGATATTGCGGTTATTGAAACAGGATTAGGCGGAAGATTAGATTCTACCAATGTGATTAACCCGTTGGTATCTGTAATTACGAATATTGGATTAGACCATACGCAATTTCTTGGTGATACTCTTGATAAAGTAGCGGTAGAAAAAGCGGGAATTATTAAAGCTTCTACACCTGTGGTTATTGGGGAAACGCAATCAGGAATTGCTCAAATATTTTCGGATAGAGCCGAAAGTTTAGGTTCTGAAATAATTTTTGCAGATCAACAATCAGAATTTATTGCATCCACACATTTGGTTAATTACCAAAAGAAAAACGCCCAAACTGCGGCTGTTTCGGTAAAGCAATTACGCGCTTTTGGTTTTGAGGTAAGTAATAACGACTTAGTCAAAGGAATTGAGCAAATGACTCGAAATACGGGTTTACGTGGTCGTTGGGAAATCCTGCAACATAAACCATTGGTTATAGCAGATACTGCGCATAATAAAGAAGGGCTAATCTATACTATGGAACAGGTGGCAAGTACAGCTTATAATAAGCTCAGAATGGTGTTTGGAATGGTGAATGATAAAGATACCGAGTCTATTTTAGAATTATTACCTACTGGAGCGGAGTATTATTTGTGTGAACCAAGCATTGAACGCGCAATGCCGCTAAAGAAATTGGAAGAAATCTTTCAAAAAAGAAATTTATTAATAAAAGTTTTCCCCTCCGTAATGGAAGCTAAAAGTGCCGCTATATCTGATTCTCAAGAAGATGACTTAGTTTATATTGGAGGGAGTACGTTCGTTGTTGCAGATGCACTATAAAATATTTTTTTAAAACCTTTG
>CAXMPG010000138.1:0-13892 GCA_964195485.1 uncultured Desulfobacterales bacterium | reverse complement strand
AAATTTGGTTCAATTTTCTTGATTACAATTATACATCTAGAAGGCTTAGGGTCAACCTATCCAGAGAGTAGGTTTTTGGATGTTTTATTTGATTGTCAGACCGTGACTAATCATAAAGCTTTTCGTGTCACGCTTTGACTAGACTAAAAAGTTACACTGAACAAAGAATCTTGAATAAAGTAAAGTCACCCGGTGATTAAAATTTAAAGAGAAATCGTAGGTCCTTTTATTGTCATTTTTACACGTTGTTAATTACTTTTTAGCGAACCGTGATTCGTGAATTAAACATTAGTGTACTTTCACACCGGTTTAGGAATCGTCATGCTATTAAGTCCTTGTGTTTACGAATGCAAGGACTTTTGCATTTCTAATACTTTGGTTAAAAAAAATAAATACCCTATTCGGTATCAAATCAGTTATATTTGCTAGTCTAATGAACCTAAACAGTATAGCATGACAAAATTTTTTACCTTCGTATTTCTAGTTTTATCTACTATTTCTTTTGCGCAACAATCAAACGTTTCGGATCAAGAAGCTTTACAGCAATTATACCAGCAATTTAGAACTAAAGAAATACAAGACAGTGTCTTAGCCTCCAGGCTTGAAACCCTTGGTAAAGCCCGTGTACTGGAAATAACAGACGATAAATCAGTTATTGGCTTAGTAGGTTTTGAATCTAATGGATTTCCAATATTCTACAGTACAGATAATAACAACGCATCAAAAACTGTAGGTACTAATCTTGTTGTTGCAGGAGCAGCTAATGGATATGGACTAACCGGTAACGGAATGATTATTGGCGAATGGGATGGTGGTGCAGTCAGAGGAACACACCAAGAGTTAACAGGTAGAATTACCCAAGTTGATAATCCATCTAGTCAAAGTGATCACTCCACCCACGTAGCAGGAACAATGATTGCCTCAGGTGTGGTGGCAAACGCAAAGGGAATGGCTACTGCAGCTACCATTAGAGCACATGATTTTTATAGTGATGATAGTGAAATGACCACTTTTGCGAATACCGGATTAATTTCTAATCACTCATACGGTACCATCACAGGATGGAGATACATGAGTTCTACAACCTCATGGCGTTGGTATGGAGATACTACCATCAGTGCGGTCGAAGATCACCAGTTTGGATTCTACACATTTAGCGCAAGAGGTTGGGATTTAATTGCCAATGCAGCACCTAATTATTTAATTGTAAAATCTGCTGGTAACGATAGAAATGACGATCCGGGTAGTTCCGTAACATCACACGAAGTTTGGGATAATGCACTCGGTTGGGTTACTTCAACCGTATCTCGCCCAGGTGATGGAGGTACTTTAGGTTACGATTGCATTTCTTCAAATGGAAATGCTAAAAATATTTTAACCGTTGGCGCTGTAAACGATATTACCGCTGGTTATTCTCAACCAAGCGATGTAGGTATGTCTAGCTTTAGTGGCTGGGGACCTACGGATGACGGAAGAATAAAACCAGATATTGTTGCCAATGGTGTTTCTTTATATTCTACTGGTAAAGATAATAACACCGATTATTACAATAGTAGTGGTACTTCCATGTCGGCTCCAAACGCGACAGGTTCTATGGCTTTATTGCAAGAAATGTATAACGACTCTAATGCATCTTACATGAATGCATCTTCGTTAAAAGCATTAGTAATTCATACGGCAAACGAATCTGGCGCCAATCCCGGACCCGATTTTAAGTTTGGCTGGGGATTGTTAAATATGAAAGGTGCCGCAGATGTGATTGCGGATACCCTTACCAATAAAATTATAGAAACTTCTCTTTCTAACACCAATACGGTAACCTACACCTTTTCATCAAATGGATTACAAGACATTGTAGCTACCATAGTTTGGAATGACCCAGCAGCAACACCAGTAGCAGCATCGTTAGACCCAACAAACGCTATGCTCATAAATGATTTAGATCTACGCGTTTCAAATGCATCAGGCACCATGAAAATGCCATGGACGCTTAATTCAGCCTCTCCTGCAAGTGCGGCTGTGAAAGCAGATAATGTGAAAGACAATGTAGAAAAAGTAATCTTTGACTCTCCTACTGCAGGCATTTATACTTTCACCATTTCGCATAAAGGAACGTTAGCTTCCGCCCAGAATTTTTCTCTAATTATTTCTGGCGTAATCCCTACGCCATTAAACCCAGCACCTTCTCCAGACTTTACCGCTTCAGCGGTTTCTGTATGTGTGGGTGATTCTATTCAATTTACAAATATTACTGCCAACCCAACAGGAACTACACCTACCTATGCATGGACTTTTACGGGAGGTTCTCCTTCCACTTCAACAGCAGTTGACCCACTAATCCAGTACAATACTGCAGGAGTATATGCCGTAAAATTAAAAGCAACGAACGCAAATGGTTCAGACAGTTTAACACGAACTAATTATATCACCGTAGTAGCTCTTCCAATACCTACTATACAAGCAATAGGCGATGCGTGTGTAAGTGGAGGTACCGTTACTTTATCAGGTGCATCACCTACCGGAGGAATATGGTCTGGAACCGCAGTTACAGCAGGTGTTTTTGACCCTTCAGCAGCTGGCTTAGGAACGCATACTTTGACCTATACCGTTACGAATTCTAACAGCTGTACGGGAAGTAGTACCTCAGATATTACGGTTACCCCAGCACCAACAGTTACCTTACCAAATATGCCATCAGCTATTTGCTTGTCTAGCGTACCATTTCAATTGAGTGGTGGAACTCCAGCAGGAGGAACCTATTCTGGACCTGGTGTTACGGCTAATGTTTTCTCCGCAAGTGTTGCGGGAGCTGGTTCACATACTATCACTTACACGTATTCCGATTCTGCAGGATGTACTGGAACAGCTACTTCTACATTAGTCGTTTCTGTAGGCACAGCTGCATCTTTGGGAACATTTGCTGATAGGTGTATTGATGCCGGAATAATTACCCTTTCAGGCGGAACGCCAATGGGTGGTTCTTATGCTGGACCTGGGGTAGATACTACCACAGGTACTTTTGACCCGGTACTTGCAGGAACAGGTACACATACCATAACCTATTTTGGATTAGGAGGGGTTTGTTTCTCTGCAGCTACATCTACCATTACGGTAAATGCATTACCAACCGTTTCTTTAGCTCCTTTTACAGATGAGTGTGTAAGCGCTACCTCTCTTACCTTAACAGGTGGAACTCCAATTGGAGGAACCTATTCTGGAACAGGAGTTACAGCTGGGGTTTTCAATGCTTCAATTGCCGGACTTGGTACACATACCATTTACTACAATTACACAGATGCAAATTCATGTGCGAATCTAGATTCTAACCAAATTAATGTGGTGAATAGTGTGAGTTATACTATGAACGACACCGCAGTTTGTGAAGGCACAGCCGCATTCACTTTAAGCACTGGTTTACCATTGGGTGGTACTTATTCTGGTACTGGAGTTGCTGGAAGTACATTTGATCCTTTGATTTCAGGAGTAGGTGTACATATTATTTCTTATACCGATGCCGCTAATAACTGTGCCGTTGCAGCAACAGCTAATGTTACCGTAAACGCCTTACCAACCGTAAGTTTAGCCGCATTTAACACAATTTGTGTTACAGGAGGAAATGTCACTCTTACGGGAGGAGCTCCAACAGGAGGTACTTATTCTGGTACTGGAATTACAAATAACATTTTAGATCCAACAGTAAACGGGGCTGGAACGATGGTTATTACCTATACCGTAACATCAAATGGATGTTTAAATTCTGATTCACAAACGGTTACTATAGGAATGGGGACTCCATTAATTACAAATATATCTACCGCTTATTGTTTAAATGAAAATGCGGTAATTTTAATTGGCAATCCAATTGGAGGAGTTTTCTCTGGAAGCGGAATATCTGGAAGTATATTTGACCCAAATTCGGCTGGAGTTGGTCTGCACACTATTACCTATACCACAACAGGTGGTTGTGCGGGAACCTCATCTTATGATGTTATGGTAAATCCTAAGCCAACTATTGGAACCATTACTGGACCAATGATTTCCTCACAAAACATCGTTGCCGCTTACCGATTGAATGCTCAAAACGGAACGTATTATAGCTGGATTGCAAATGGAGGTACTATTGTTACTAATTCCAATAACCAAATCACAGTAAGATGGGATAGTAATTCTACTGGAACTTTACAAGCCGTAATTCACGATCAAAATGGATGTATGGACACTACGAACATCACCGTTGAATTATGGCCAGTAGGTATAGAGAAAACGGCAGAATCTTCAAATATTAAGTTTTATCCAAACCCGGTTACCGATGTAATTTCTTTTAATGGAAACCTACCTCAAAAAGGGGAAGTTGTTTTGGTAATTATTAATCTCAATGGACAAGAAATTCGTACAGAGTCAAAAACGGTAAGTAATACTGATTTCAAATGGTCTATTAACGTTTCGGATGTTACACCTGGTTCTTATTTCTTTCAAATACGAATGGATGATACTATAGTTAGTACAGGACAATTTGTAAAACAATAGGACTTTAAATCACTCGGTTTCATTTGAATAAATCACATTCACTTTAGGAGGGCTAGAATTTTTATGTCCTCAAATAAGATTTCCTAATTTTATAGCCGTTATTAAACCTCCTAAAATAGTTTTTTCACCGTCTAGTTAGTTTGTTATTTTTGCTATTCTAAAGTCAAAAACATGCGAACGCTAATAAAAAATGCACAAATCGTAAACGAAGGTGAAATCTTCAACGGGTTTGTTTTAATAGAGGATGAGATTATTCTACAGGTAGGCTCGGGTAACACCGGTTTACCAACTGCGGATACTACGATAGACGGAGAAGGTAAATTCTTAATCCCAGGATTAATTGATGATCAAGTTCACTTTAGAGAACCTGGATTAACGCATAAAGGTGATATTAAATCGGAATCTACCGCTGCTGTTGCTGGTGGTATCACCAGCTTTATGGAAATGCCAAATACCATTCCGCAAGCGGTAACCATTGAAGAGTTAGAAAAAAAATACGTTATTGCTTCTACTACCGCCTTAGGGAATTACTCTTTCTATTTAGGAGTCACCAACAGTAATATTGATGAAATCAGAAAAATTGACCCATCCAAAATTTGTGGTGTTAAAATTTTTATGGGTTCATCTACTGGAGATATGGTAGTAGACAACGATAACTCATTGGATACCGTCTTTCATGATTCTCCTGTTCTTATTGCCACCCATTGTGAAGATGACGATATTATCAAAGAAAATCAAGCTAAATACATCGCTAAATTTGGAAACGACATCCCGTACAAACACCACGCGGATATTCGAAGCCATGAAGCATGTTATAAGTCCTCTAGCAAGGCTGTGAAATTGGCAAAAGACAATGGCTCACAGCTCCATATCATGCACCTTTCTACCAAGAAAGAACTTGAATTAATTGCGCAAGGGAAATTACAAGACAAACGAATTACCGCAGAGGCTTGTGTGCATCATCTTTGGTTTAACAAAGACGATTACGATACAAAAGGCGCATTTATTAAATGGAATCCTGCGGTAAAAGATGAAGAAGACCGATTAGCCTTATTGGAGGCTTTAAATAATGATACGCTAGATATTATTGCTACAGATCACGCCCCTCATAGCTTAGAAGAAAAAACAGGAATTTACACTGAAACACCTTCAGGAGGACCACTTGTGCAACACTCTTTAACGGCTTTAATGGAGTTTCATTTAGATGGTGTGTTACACATCACTAAAATGGTAGAAAAAGCATGTCATAATCCCGCAACGCTATTTAAAGTGAACAATAGAGGATTTATTAGAGAAGGCTATTTTGCAGATTTAGTCTTAATAAATCCAGATAAACCTTGGACGGTTAATAAGGGTAATATTTTATACAAATGTGGATGGTCTCCATTTGAAGGATATACCTTCAGAACACAAGTGGAAAAAACATTTGTTAATGGACATTTAGCGTATAATAATGGCGTTATTGATAATTCAAAATCAGGTCAAAGGTTATCCTTTAACCGTTAAATCATGCGTAAAAAAAGAGCTATAGTTATTGGGTTAATATCTTCCTTTACGCTATTTGGGTGTGCAGAGGAAGAACTAACACCCCCACCAGAAAATCTTATTACACAAGATGCCATGGTGGAGGTTTTAACAGATATATGTAAGGTAGAGGCGCGTTTTCAACGAAGGCTTGGAACTAGAGGTAATAATAATTCGGATTTAGTTTATCATAATTACAACGTGATTTTTGATGCCCATAATATAGCTCTTACAGAATTTAAAACTTCGTATGAATACTATCAAGAATCGCCTCAAAAAATGCAAGAACTATATGATTCTGTAATTGTACATCTAACAGAAGAGCAATCTATATTGGAAGAAACAGAACCAGGCATTCCAAAAATGAAATAAATTATGAGCCATTCAGAAAATTTTATTCCACTCCATCCAGTAACTTACTCCGAAGCAGAAATGCTAGAAAGAAGCAAAGCTTACTTTGAACAAATGGATAGAAGACGATCCATTCGGAAATTTTCGGGGCAGTCATTTCCAATTGAAATTTTAGAGAATATTATAAAGACAGCTTCCACTGCTCCATCTGGAGCTCACAAGCAGCCATGGACCTTTTGTGTGGTCTCAAATCCAGAAATTAAAAAGAAAATTAGAGCAGCGGCAGAAAAAGAAGAATACGAAAACTACACCCGTAGAATGAGTGAATCATGGTTAGAAGATTTAAAACAATTTGATACGGATCACATCAAACCATTTTTAGAAATTGCTCCGTATCTAATCATCGTAATGAAGCACTCGTATGAGTTTGGTGAGGAAAAGGAAAAACGTCAGAATTACTATGTCAATGAATCCGTAGGAATAGCGGTTGGATCGTTAATCTCAGCCATCCATAATGCAGGGTTATTTGCCTTAACTCACACCCCAAGCCCTATGAAATTTCTAAAAAAGATTCTAAATAGGCCAGAAAACGAACAACCATACCTACTTATTCCAGTTGGCTTACCTGCTGATAACGTGGGCGTTCCCAACATAAAAAGAAAGCCACTTAGCGACATTATTTCTTATTATTGAAACAAATTACAAAAGCTTGTATAACACTCATGTTTTGATTTTCTTTGCCGCGATTATAAATTAACATTAAATATCTTACAGAGATGTCAGAAGTTAAAGAAAAAGTAATAGCTATTATTGTTGACAAATTAGGCGTTGACGAAAGTGAAGTGTCATTAGAATCTTCATTTACTAACGATTTAGGTGCAGATTCACTTGATACCGTTGAATTAATTATGGAATTTGAAAAAGAATTTGATATCGCTATCCCAGACGATCAGGCAGAAAATATTGCAACCGTAGGTGATGCTGTAACTTACATTACAGAGAACAAATAATTTTCTTATCTAATCCTGTTAATATGGAATTAAAAAGAGTAGTAGTAACTGGTCTTGGGGCCATTACCCCAATTGGCAATAATGTACCTGATTTTTGGTCCGCATTACTTGCTGGTAAAAGTGGTGGCGCGTTAATTACCCATTTTAATACGGAACATTTCAAAACAAAATTTGCATGTGAAGTCAAAGACTTCGATGTGGATGGGTATTTTGAGAGAAGAGAAGGAAGGCGCATGGATAAATATGCCAAGCTTGCCCATATCTCTTCAGATGAAGCCATTAAAGATGCAAATTTAGACCCAGAGAAACTTGATTTAGATCGAGTTGGGGTCATTTTTGCTTCTGGTATTGGTGGAATTGAAACATATCAGACAGAGGTAATTAACGGTCTAGCTAAAACAGGTGGTAAGCCCAGGTTAAACCCTTTCTTTATTCCAAAAATGATTGCTGATATTGCAGCAGGTCAAATTTCTATCAAGTATGGATATAGAGGACCTAATTACGCTACAGTTTCGGCATGTGCTTCTTCTACGCACGCTATGATTGATGCTTTTAACCTAATTCGTTTGGGTAAAGTAGATGTTATGGTAACCGGTGGGTCTGAGGCTGCTATTACCGAATCAGGTATTGGTGGTTTTAACGCTATGCAAGCTCTTTCTACACGAAATGATGATCCTCAAACGGCTTCTCGTCCATTTGATGCTGATCGTGATGGTTTTGTTATGGGTGAAGGTAGTGGTGCTGTCATTATTGAAGAATTAGAACACGCTTTAGCGCGTGGAGCTAAAATTTACGCAGAACTTATTGGTGGTGGAATGACCGCTGATGCACATCATATTACTGCACCTCATCCAGAAGGATTGGGAGCAATAAATGTGATGAAGCAAACCATGAATGATTTTAATGATATTAAACCTACGGATGTAGATTACATTAATGTTCATGGTACCTCTACTCCTCTTGGAGATATAGCAGAAACAAAAGCAATTAAAGCTGTTTTTGGGGAGCACGCTTACAAATTAAACATTAGTTCTACCAAATCTATGACTGGTCATCTTTTAGGTGCAGCTGGAGCAGTAGAATCTATTGCGACCATTTTAGCGGTTCAGAATGACGAAATTCCTCCAACTATAAATCATTTTACAGATGATGAAAACATTGACGGAAAGTTAAATTTAACTTTCGGTAAGTCCGTGAAGAAAACTGTAAACGCTGCCTTGAGTAATACTTTTGGCTTTGGAGGACATAACGGATCAGTGCTATTCAGAAAATATAAAGGGTAAGTGTTTAGCTTTTTTAAATGGGGAAAGTCTTCTCTAGAAAAAAAGAATACGCATCTTGAGTCTTTACTTTCATCATTAAAAATAAAGACCACTAAACCCGAACTCTATTTACAAGCACTTCGTCATAAATCTGTTTACGAAAGTTCATTTGAAAATAATGAACGTCTAGAATTTTTAGGTGATTCTATCTTAGATTCCGTAGTTGCAGAAATACTTTACGAAAAATTTCCGCAGGGTAAAGAAGGATTTCTAACCCAAATTAGATCTAGAATTGTAAGCCGATCAAACCTCAACAGACTAGGGATTTCTTTACGGTTAGATAAACTCATTGAGGTTCAAATGGGTCGTGAAATTAGAGAGACTTCTTTAAGCGGAAACGCCTTAGAAGCTCTAATTGGAGCCATTTACTTGGACAAGGGGTTTAATACTACCAATAAATTTATTCGAGATCAATTAATTGCTCCGCATATAAATTTCGATACCATTTTAACCCAAGAACCCGATCCCAAAAGTAGAGTTATTGAAAGAGCGCAAAAGAACAAAGTGAAAGTTCTTTTTCTAACTTCCATTTTTCAAAAAGAGGAGCCGCAAACTTTCTTGAGCAAAGTAATCTTTGACGGAGGGGAAATTGCAAGCGCTATAGGCGCTTCAAAAAAGAAAGCCGAACAAGGAGCAGCAGCCGAAGCTCTTGTTAAGCTATTGGAATAGTAAATTCCTACACAATACTTCTTAACAATGGCACTTTAAATCCTTAACATAACACTAGTGTAATTACTTTACATTTTAACTACTTTAGCTAGCTTAATAACAATTCTCGTATTGGCATGAAACGCCTTAAGATAAATAATGAAACGGATGCATTTGTGTTGGCTATTAGCTGTCATCAAAATAGCATTAAACTAGCGTGGGAAATTAATCGCGCGTTAAACTGTGAGCTACAAGCTACCACAGAATACGAGAATAATATCTACTTTATTGACGCAATTGAAGGCCATTCATACTTTAAAATGATGGACCCATCAGAGCGATTTACGCTGCATTTAATAGGCAACAGAAGCGAAGATGCGTTACTCGTTCCTAGCCAAAAACAAATAGATTACTTCTTTGTAGTTACTGGTTTTTATGAAGAACTAGACTTTGAAGAAGGCGCAAAAGAAATTAAAAAAATAACCAGTGTGTTAACCGCTTTCCCGGTAACACTGAACAAAGTAAAATCATGAATTCTTACAAAAGAACAAAAATAGTTGCCACGTTAGGTCCGGCAACATCAAGCAGAGAAACACTAAAGCAATTAATTTTAGAAGGGGTAAACGTATGTAGAATAAATTTTTCTCATGCCGTACATGCTGATTTAGTTGAAACTATTAAAACCTTAAGAGAGATTGATCACGAATTAGGAACCCATACTGGAATTCTTGGAGATTTACAGGGGCCTAAAATTAGAATAGGTAATTTGCATTCAGAACCAATTATGTTAGAGAAAGGACATAAAATGGTTTTTACTACAAAACCATTTTTAGGGGATAAAGACCGTGTTCACATTAATTATAACACCTTTCCGAAGGATGTAGCGATTGGAGATAAAATACTGGTAGATGATGGAAAACTAATTTTCAAGGTCGTAAAAACCAACGGCAAAGATGAAGCCATATTAGAAGTCGTATATGGTGGTCCTTTACACTCTAGAAAAGGAGTTAATTTACCCGATACTAAGATTTCAATGCCAAGTCTTACCGAGAAAGATTTAGCCGATTTAGATTTTGCTTTAAGTCAAAGAATTCATTGGATAGGCCTGTCATTTGTTAGAGAAGCAAGCGATATTCATGAGCTTAGAGCCATTATTGAAGCCAATGACAAGGATTGTAGAATCGTTGCGAAAATTGAGAAACCAGAGGCTGTAGAAAACCTAGATGATATTATTGAAGCAACCGATGCCGTAATGGTAGCGCGTGGAGATTTAGGCGTAGAGATTCCAATGGAGGAAGTTCCGTTGCTTCAAAAGCAGATTGTTTTAAAGTGTCAGCAAATGGCAAAACCGGTGATTATTGCAACTCAAATGATGGAGTCCATGATTGATAGCATTACCCCTTCAAGAGCGGAAGTAAATGATGTAGCTAATGCAGTTATGGATGGTGCCGATGCCGTAATGCTAAGTGGAGAAACTTCGGTTGGAGAGCATCCAATAGAGGTTATCAAAGTAATGAGTCGAATCATTAAACAAACCGAGACTTTTAAAGGTATTTACAATGCAGACTTTCAACCGCTAATTAACACCCAGCGTTTCATCTCAGATAATATTTGCTTTGCCGCGTTAGATTTAGCCGAAAAAGTAAATGCAAAAGCTATTGTTACCATGACTTTTTCTGGTTATACAGCAATGAAAGTGGCTAGTTTCAGACCAAAGTCAGGGGTTTATATCTTTACTGGAAATAGAAGACTTTTGAAAATGATGAGTCTAGTTTGGGGTACCCGAACTTTCTTCTACGACAAATTTGGTAGTACAGATGAAACGATTGAAGACATAAAGGTGATTCTTAGAGATGTAGAACATTTAGAAGAAGACGATTTGATTATCAATATTGCTAGTATGCCAATTAAAAGTAAGGGCATGAGTAATATGATTAGATTGAGTTACGTTTAAAAAAACAAACGAATAAAAGCCCCTTACCATTTAAATGGTAAGGGGCTTTTTCGTTTTTATATGGACCAATAACTTGACTAAAATATGATAAATATTTTAAATTTCACCCCCCAAAAAACATGAACTAAAAGCCCTTTAATTAAAATCCTCCTGATCCGAATTCCGTAAATTTGTCAAAAATTATTACATGGCACGTTCAATCTATATATCGTCTTCAGAACCATATTCCGGAAAAACATTAATTGCACTTGGCTGTTTTGAAGTCGCACTTCGTCACACTAAAAAAGTAGCTCTTTTCAAACCCATCGTTAGAGATGGTGAAACAGGTCATAAAGATCATAACATTGAGCTCATTCTAAACTATCATAATCTTTCGCAAAGTTACGATAGCACGTATGCCATTGAACGTGCTGAAGCATTAGATTTACTAGCTCATGACAAGTTTGACACTTTCATTGAACGCGTAATTAATAAGTACAAAGAACTAGAAGAAAATTACGATTTCGTTATTTGTGAAGGAACGGATTATATTGGAGAAGGCTCGGAATTTGAACTAGATTTAAATGCACTAATCGCTAAAAATTTAGGGATTCCAGTAATAATTCTTGGACAAGGTTTAGGTAGAGATATTGATGCTATTTTAAATCCTATTCAATGGGCTATTCAAAGTTACCAAGATCACCATTGTAAAATATTGGGAACAATCATTAATAAGGTTGAGCCCGGTAGACGAGTTGAATTACTTCAAAAATTAAGAAAAGAATTACCCGAATCTTCTGGTATTTTATCTGCAATTCCTGCCAATAAAGTACTTAGCAGTCCATCGGTAAGAGAGATTGCAGAACAGCTTGGTGCAAAAGTTTTATTTGGAGAAGAGCATTTAGATAATTTGGTCTACGAGTTTCAATCCGTAGCAATGCGATTAGAGAACTATTTCAAGCACATGACTGAGAAAAGTTTGGCTATTACTCCAGGTGATAGAACTGATATTTTGGTTGGCGCCATTCAAGCGAGTATGTCGAGTAAACGTCCAAATATTTCTGGAATTGTTTTAACGGGGGGAATGCTTCCTTCGGCAGAAACCCTAGAAGTTATTGATGGATTACCATTAAACATTCCTGTACTATCAGTTGATACTTTTACGTTTGAAACCTCTGTGAAAGCAGGACAAGTAAAATCTAGTATTAATAAAAAAGATAATCACAAAATTGCGCTAAGCCTAGATTTGTTTGATAAGCACGTGGAAGCTACACAATTCTTTAAGAAATTAGCTGGGTTAAAAGATGACGGAATGACCCCAAAAATGTTCTTATATCACCTCCGTAAAATTGCGCAAACCAATCGTAGAAAAATTGTTTTACCGGAAGGTGATGACCTCCGAGTTTTGAGAGCCATTGAAATACTTCAGTCGCAAGATTTAGTTGATTTAGTAGTATTAGGAGATGACAAAGCGGTAGACTCTTTAGCTAAAAAGAACAACCTTCAGATTGATTTTGAAAAACTTGAAGTCATTAATCCGGCAACATCTTCTTTGCGTGTGAAATACGCGAAAGAGTTATTTGAGTTACGTAAACACAAAGGCTTAACCATGGATGCCGCATTAGATACGTTAACCGATGTTTCGTATTTTGGTACGATGATGGTTCAAAATAACGATGCGCACGGAATGGTATCGGGTGCTGCTCACACTACCCAGCACACTATTAGACCTGCACTTCAAATCATCAAGACCTCCGAAGGTTCAAAAACAGTTTCATCGGTCTTTTTTATGCTACTAGAAGACCGCGTAGTTGCCTATGGTGATTGTGCCATCAATCCGGATCCAAATGCACAACAATTAGCAGAGATTGCTATTTCATCTGCGGATACAAGTAAACGATTTGGAATTGAACCAAAAGTAGCTATGCTATCTTACTCTTCTGGTTCATCTGGTAAAGGAGCTGACGTGGAAAAAGTGCGTGAAGCAACAGAAATTGTGAAGCAATTACGTCCTGATATTTTAGTAGAAGGACCTATTCAATACGATGCTGCAGTAGATCTTGAAATTGGACAGAAAAAATTGCCAAATTCATCCGTTGCAGGAAAAGCTACGGTTCTTATTTTCCCTGATTTAAATACAGGCAACAACACGTATAAAGCCGTTCAGAGAGAAACAGGTGCGTTGGCTGTTGGTCCAGTATTACAAGGATTAAGAAAACCCGTAAACGATTTAAGTAGAGGTTGTTTGGTAGAAGATATTGTAAACACTGTGACTATAACAGCGATTCAATCCGTAGGTTAATAAATATTTAAAGGTGCCATTATGAAAACACTTGTAATAAATACTGGAAGTTCATCCATTAAGTTTGCGCTCTTTCAAATGCCCCAAGGGCAGCAATTAGCAGCCGGTTTGGTAGAACAAATTGGTGAAAAACATGGTTCCATACGAATTCAAACTCCTGCGGTGAATCATTCAGAACAAGTAGAAATCCCTTCACATCAGGTGGGTTTAAAGTTGGTTTCAAACTGGTTAATGGATCCTCAATATAATTTAATAGCTAATGCAAACGAAGTAAA
>CAXMPG010000137.1:0-50772 GCA_964195485.1 uncultured Desulfobacterales bacterium | reverse complement strand
TTAACACTCTTAAAAACTAGAGCTATTTTTTATTACTGGTTTTATTAATTCAAAGGCTTCGCTCCAAGCGAAGCCTTTGTTGTTTAGCATAAATCATTTAACCAAGAATATCAAGCTTAGCAAATTTCAACAACAATTGCCTTTTACCAGAATGAATAAACTCCACCGTTACTTTTTGATTAGGCGCAGAACCTTCAATTAATAAAATGGTGCCAATACCAAAACGTTCGTGTTGCACCATTATAATGCTTAATACCGTGACTTAATGAAATTAGAAAAAAACTATTTTAAGAAGTTTGGGCTATATTGAAATCGTTGACCGAAGCCTACTCTTTATGACGGTTAAAGTTCGTAAAGAAGAATGTTTATATCATCTATCTTACTAAATCCTTTATCCGCTGTAAAAAGAGGGAGTCCTGAGTAATATGCCGAAGCAGCTATAATTGAATCAGGTAATTTAAGTTTCCAATTTTTACGGTAATGAATTGTTGCGTTTTTGATTCCTTCATTAAGGTTCAGTACTTGACATTCAGAAATCAACTCTCTTATTGCGGCAGTTTCTGATACATCTGCAAAGGATAAAAGCTCAAGTTCCGTAATAACCGAAATTACTAACTCTTTTCCATCTAGGATTTGAGCTATTTCAATATCTCCGTTTAGCAGGTAAATTATGATATTTGTATCTACAAAAAGCTTATTGCCATTCATCTCTAAGTTCTTTTTGCACTTTAATAGGGTCAATTTCTCTTTTTAGAATACCAGAATATTTTGAACTTTTGAATCCTTTTGATTTCAAACTTTTCAATTGTTCAATTTTTTTCCTTAACTCACTAATCGGCTTACCTTTTCTTAAAACTGTTACCATGTGTACAAATATAGTGAATGTTTGAATTATGACCTATCTTCACATTTACAGAGGATTAAACATAGTTGTAAATCGTCTTTTTACAGATTGCCTTATTCCAAAACTGTCAGTTTAGCAAATTTCAACAGCAATTGCCTTTTACCAGAGTTAATAAACTCTACCGTTACCTTTTGATTAGGTGCTGAACCTTCCATTTGTAAGATGGTTCCTATTCCAAAACGTTCGTGTTGCACTTTAATTGTCGCCAATTTCTAAACGGGCTGATTGGTATTAATCTATACAATTTCACTTACTAATGGAGCGGTTTTTTTGTGTAAATCAATTAATTGTGATAGTTTTCAAAAACTATAATTAATCTTGTTCTAGTGGATATAAATTGTTGGGTTGACTTTGCCAAATAGAAATGTGATATGAAAGATTTGTTTTTTACTGGATGTTTGGTACTCTTTACCTTAACTGGTTTTAGTCAACTACCGCAAGCATTTTCAATGGAAGGAGGTCTCAGCTATGTAAATTACCAATACAAACAGGGAGAGGTTTATAACCCATCTAGTTCTGGGTTTGGTTTAGAGCTTATGGCTTGTGAGCAAATTGGAAGAGTTAAAATTAGTCTTGGTGTAAATCCTAATACGATTTCTAATGTAAGTAACGATAATTATCTTGATACCAATGGCAATGAAGTTGATGAGTTGGTATCCAAAGGATGGGTTACTTTTTGTGAATTACATGTAACTATAGGAATAAGAGAGGGTAAAGATTTTAACATCAATTTTAGTACCGGGTTAACCGTAGGGTTTGTTTCTGACAAAACAATTCAATTGCATTATGTAGATGGATCGGTGGTGGACCAATCCTCAAATTATTTGTACGACAAATCATTTGCAATGATGCATACGGGATTAGTATTACAAAAAAAGATGGGTAACAATATTTGGTTGGTGTGTAAGCCAGAGTTTGATTGGCGATTTACCTATTCGAACCAATCCGCATCTGTAGGAGGGAAGATGGTGACAGATTACCCGCAATATTTACCGGAAATTAAAAGTGCGTTTAATTTAAAAATTGGCGTTAATTATATATTGAGTAAGGTGAAGTAAAAGGAACAGTATTTTAAACAAAAAGGCTTCCTTTATCACGAAGCCTTTTTGTTTTTTATTCGTTATGCTTTTTTAACCAAGAATATCAAGCTTAGCAAACTTTAACAGCAACTGCCTTTTACCAGAGTTAATAAACTCTACCGTTACCTTTTGATTTGGTGCTGAACCTTCCATTTGTAAGATGGTTCCAATACCAAAACGTTCATGTTGCACTTTAAGTCCCTCTTTAAGTTGTCCGCCAATTTCTAAACTACCTTGAGCAGTTGATGAAGTGGAAGTGGCACTTACTTGGGTTAAATTCTTTGGTGTTACTGGAGGTTGATATGATCCAGATGATGTGAATGATGCTTTTCCTGTTTTTTGAAATTCTTGTTTAGTGGGTCTTTTCTTTTCCGCTCTTTTTAGAGAGCCAACTTCAATAATATCTAAATACTCTGTATCTATTTCATTTAAGAACCTACTAGGAGACGTGCTAATTAAATCGCCCCACTTATATCGCATATTAGCGTATGAAATAGTCAACGTGTCTTCCGCACGGGTAATAGCCACGTAAAACAATCTACGTTCTTCTTCTAAATCTTTTCGTGACCCTACAGATAACATAGATGGGAAAAGATTCTCTTCTAATCCTGCTACATATACATGCGGAAACTCCAAACCTTTAGAAGCATGAATAGTCATTAAGGTTACTTTGTTTTGATCTTCATCTTTAGAATCCATATCCTTATCGGTAAGTAAAGGAATGTCTTGAATAAAGTTGGCTAGGGTAGGAGCTAAATCCTCCGGGTTATCTACAAAATCTTTTAACGAGTTTAACATTTCCTGAACGTTATCATGTTTACTGATCCCCTCAGGGGTTTTATCGTTATGAAGGTCTTTTAAAATACCTGTACCCGAAGCTATTATTTTCCCAGCCTCATATGCGTCTTGTGCTTCAGCTACTTGTTTGAAACCCTTAACCATTTCTACAAAACCAAAAATTTTATTTTTAGCGCCACTATGAATTTGAATAGGGACATTATCAAGATTTTGAATTAAATCCCATAGATTCAAATTATTCTGAGCGGCATACAACGTGATTTTATCTAGCGTAGTTTTACCAATTCCTCTGGCAGGATAATTAATAATACGCTTTAAAGCCTCTGCATCTTTCGGATTAAATACTAATCTGCAATAAGCTAAAAAATCTTTGATTTCTTTACGTTGATAAAATGAAAGCCCTCCATATATGCGGTGCGGGATGTTTAATTTACGCATGGCATCTTCCAATGAACGAGATTGCGCATTAGTCCTATATAATATAGCAAAATCAGAATTAGGAAGTTGATTCGTATTCTTTTTATGAAAAATACTATGCGCAATACCCATCGCTTCTTCTGAGTCACTAACGGCTCCCATTACGGTAATTTTCCCACCTTCATCGTTACTGGTCCAAACTTTTTTCTTAATCTGATCTTGATTTTTTTCAATTAAACTATTGGCTGCTTTCACGATATGTTGGGTAGAACGGTAATTCTGTTCCAGCTTATACGTTTTGGCTTCGGGGTAGTCTTTTTTGAAATTTAAAATATTTTGAATACTGGCGCCACGAAAAGCGTAAATACTCTGTGCATCATCACCCACTACACTTATATTTTGAAAGCGATCAGCTAAAGCTTTTACAATTACATATTGAGAGAAGTTGGTATCTTGGTACTCATCTACTAATATGTAACGAAACCTATCTTGGTACTTATGTAAAACCTCTGGGAAATCTCTTAACAGAACATTCATGTTAAATAAGAGGTCGTCAAAATCCATTGCTCCAGATCTAAATAAGCGATCATTATAGATTTTGTAAATATTACCTAGTTCTGGTTTCTTAGACTGAACATCCTCTTTAGAAATATTTAAATTCCCAAGGTAGGCTGCAGGGGTCAATAAATTATTCTTGGCTCCGGAGATTCTGTTCATGCAAACTCCAGGTTTATAAACCTTTTCATCTAGTCCGCGTTCTTTCACAATGGCCTTAATAAGTTTCTTAGAATCGTCACTATCATAAATAGTGAAATTACTAGGGTAGCCTAACTTTTCTGATTCCCCACGTAAGATTCTTGCAAATACAGAGTGAAAAGTTCCCATCCATAAACTCTTGGCTTTAGATTCGCCAACTAAAGAACCAATACGCTCTTTCATTTCTCTAGCCGCTTTATTTGTAAACGTTAAAGAAAGAATATTGTGAGGAGGTACTCCTTTATATAGAAGAGCAGCTATTCTGTAAGTAAGAACTCGTGTCTTTCCTGAGCCAGCTCCAGCAATTATCATTGAGGCGCCTTCGGTGTTGATAACCGCTTCACGTTGGGCGTCATTTAATTCATTTAAAAATTCCATGGGGCAAATATAATCTCCTTATATGAACCTTTTGTGTACCACAACATGGCAATTTGAAAAAGAAATTGACAACTACTTGTGGGTTTTTATAAGTTATTGTGAATTAAATGAATAAAATTTAAAAGGGTATGTTGTTTTTCAGGATTTTTCATGTACATTTGCAGCCCCTTAAAAGGGACTGAATTATAGTAAAACAACATTTTAAGTAATATATGCCAACTATTCAGCAATTAGTTAGAAAAGGAAGAACTAAAAAAGTAAAGCAAAGTAAATCTGCTGCACTTAACAGTTGTCCTCAGCGTAGAGGTGTTTGTGTACGTGTTTACACAACAACTCCCAAAAAACCTAATTCAGCAATGAGAAAAGTTGCTAGGGTAAGATTAACCAACGGAAACGAGGTTAATGCTTATATCGGAGGCGAAGGCCATAACTTACAAGAGCATTCAATTGTACTTGTGAAGGGTGGAAGAGTTAAAGATTTACCTGGTGTTAGATACCACATCGTTCGTGGTGCACTTGATACTGCTGGAGTAGAGGGACGTACGCAAAGACGTTCTAAGTACGGAACAAAAAGACCAAAGAAGAAGTAATTCTTCAATATTAAACAACTATGAGAAAAGGTAGAGCAAAAGAGAGGA
The DNA here is from genome assembly GCA_964195485.1 of uncultured Desulfobacterales bacterium. Classification (GTDB taxonomy): domain Bacteria; phylum Bacteroidota; class Bacteroidia; order Flavobacteriales_G; family Salibacteraceae; genus CAJXZP01. The sequence goes on along the minus strand of CAXMPG010000137.1, from coordinate 45,802 downwards.
TACTGACTCCGGACCCCAAGTTTAACGACAAAGTGGTAGCGAAGTTCGTAAATAACCTCATGTTCAGCGGAAAAAAGAGTACTGCATATCGCGTTTTTTACGAAGCGATGGATATGGTGGCCGAAAAGGCTGAGGAAGAAGGGTCGTTATCGACTTTCCATAAAGCACTTGTAAACATTACTCCCGGAGTGGAAGTAAAGTCTAGAAGAGTTGGTGGAGCTACTTTCCAGATACCACAACCCGTTCGAAAAGAGAGAAAAGATTCAATGGCCATGAAATGGTTGATTATGTATGCGCGTAAGCGTAATGGCAAATCAATGGGTCGTAAACTTGCTGATGAGATTTTAGCAGCTGCTAACGAAGAAGGTGGAGCTTTCAAAAAGAAAGAAGACACGCATCGTATGGCTGAAGCTAATAAAGCATTCTCACACTTTAGATTCTAGAGATGGCTGCAAGAGATTTAAAATTCACTAGAAATATTGGGATTATGGCCCACGTTGATGCTGGTAAAACAACAACAACGGAGCGTATTCTGTATTATACTGGATTGAGTCATAAAATTGGTGAAGTACATGATGGTGCGGCAACAATGGATTGGATGGAGCAAGAGCAAGAGCGTGGTATTACCATTACTTCTGCTGCTACAACCACTTCATGGATGTACCCAACTATTCAAGGTAAGCCAATTGATAGTTCTGAAGAGTATAAAGTAAATATTATTGATACTCCTGGTCACGTTGATTTTACCGTAGAGGTAGAACGTTCATTACGTGTGTTAGATGGTGCTATTGCGTTGTTCTGTGCTTCTTCTGGAGTTGAGCCGCAATCAGAGACTGTTTGGAGACAATCAGATAAATATAATGTGCCTCGTATTGGATTCGTTAATAAAATGGATCGTATGGGTGCTGATTTCTTTAATGTTATTAAAGAAATTAAAGAAAGATTAGGTGCGCGTCCAATTCCATTGCAAATCCCAATTGGTTCAGAAACGGAGTTCGTAGGTGTTGTTGATTTAACAACTATGAAGTCTATTGTTTGGAACGATGAGGACAAAGGAATGACTTATAAGGAGGAAGAAGTTCCTGCGGAGTTATTGGAGGAAGCAACTGAATGGAGAAATCACCTGATTGAAGCAGTAGCTGAAACAGATGATGCATTGATGGAGAAATTCTTTGATGATCCTGAATCAATTACCAAAGACGAGATTTATGCTGCTGTTCGTAAAGCTACTATTGCAATGGAGATTACTCCAATGTTATGTGGTTCTGCATTTAAGAACAAAGGTGTTCAAACAGTATTGGATGCGGTTATGGCTTTCTTGCCTTCACCATTAGATAATGGTCAAGCGGAAGGGTTTAATCCGGATACAGAAGAGACGGAAGTTCGTCAACCTTCTTTATCTGAGCCAATGGCTGCATTAGCGTTTAAAATTGCTACTGATCCATTCGTTGGTCGTTTATGTTTCATTAGAAACTATTCTGGAGCTATAAAAGCGGGTTCTTATGTTAAGAACATGCGTACAGGTAAGAAAGAACGTATTTCACGTTTGTTTCAAATGCACTCAAACAAACAGAACTCTATTCCTGAATTGGAAGCGGGTGATATTGGTGCAGCTGTAGGATTTAAAGATATTCGTACTGGAGATACATTGTGTGATGAAAAACACCCAATTATTTTAGAGTCAATGTCTTTTCCTGATCCAGTTATTGGTATCGCTATTGAGCCTAAGACACAAGCTGATTTAGATAAATTAGGTGTTGGTCTTGGTAAATTAGCAGAGGAAGATCCAACTTTCCAAGTTAGAACAGACGAAGATTCTGGTCAAACAATTATCTCGGGAATGGGTGAATTACACTTAGAGATTTTAGTTGATCGTTTAAAACGTGAATTTAAAGTTGAAGTAAACGAAGGTGCTCCTCAGGTATCTTATAAAGAAGCTATTGTTGGTACAACCGAACATAGAGAGACATATAAGAAACAATCTGGTGGACGTGGTAAGTTTGCTGATGTAGTATTTAAAATGGGTCCTCGTGAGGATGGTTTAATTGGATTGGAATTCGTTAACTCTGTAAAGGGTGGTCATATTCCAAAAGAATTTATTCCTTCTATTGAGAAAGGATTTAAAGCTGCAATGAAAAACGGTATTCTTGCGGGTTACGAAGTGGAAAGTTTAAAAGTAACGGTATTGGATGGGTCATTTCACCCAGTAGATTCAGATGCTTTATCTTTTGAATTAGCAGGTAAGCTTGGATATAAACATGCTTTCCCAAAAGCAGGAGCAAAAATTCTTGAGCCAATTATGAAGCTTGAGGTGGTAACTCCAGAAGCGAACATGGGAGATATTGTTGGTGATTTGAACAGAAGACGTGGTCAAGTTGATGGAATGGATTCTAGAAATGGAGCTCAGGTAATTAACGCTAAAGTGCCATTATCAGAAATGTTCGGTTATGTTACCGCATTGCGTACCATTTCGTCAGGTAGAGCTTCTTCTACTATGGAATTCTCACATTATGATGATGTTCCAAGAAATGTTGCAGAAACAATTATTGAAAACGTAAAAGGAAAAAACTAATATCATGGCTCAAAAGATTAGAATAAAACTAAAGTCTTACGACCATAACTTGGTGGATAAGTCAGCTGAAAAAATCGTGAAAACGGTTAAATCAACAGGTGCGGTAGTTAATGGACCAATTCCATTGCCAACTCACCGTAAAATTTTCACGGTACTTAAGTCACCTCACGTGAATAAGAAATCAAGAGAGCAATTTCAATTAAATGACCACAAGAGATTGCTTGATATATATTCATCATCGTCAAAAACTGTTGACGCGCTGATGAAGTTAGAATTACCAAGTGGTGTAGAAGTAGAAATTAAAGTTTAATTATTACCATGTCAGGAATTATAGGTAAAAAACTAGGTATGACTAGCATCTTCACAGAAGATGGAAAGAACATACCTTGTACGGTAATTGAGGCTGGTCCATGTGTTGTGACTCAAGTTAGAACTGAAGAAGTTGACGGTTATGTAGCTGTTCAATTAGGTTTCGGTGATGCTAAAGAGAAAAACACCACGAATGCTCTTAAAGGGCATTTTAAAAAGGCTGGCACATCTCCAAAAAGAAAATTGGTTGAGTTTAAAGGTTTCGGAAACGGAATGGAACTTGGCGATGAAGTAGCGGCAGATGTATTTGAAGAAGGAGAATTTGTTGATGTAACTGGAACCTCAAAGGGTAAAGGTTTTCAGGGAGTTGTAAAAAGACACGGCTTTGCCGGTGTTGGACAAGCAACTCACGGTCAACATAACAGATTGCGTGCGCCAGGTTCAATTGGAGCGGCATCTTATCCTGCTCGTGTTTTCAAAGGTATGCGTATGGCAGGCCAAATGGGAAATGAGAAAGTGAAAGTTTTAAATCTTCAAGTATTGAAGGTTGATAAAGAAAACAATGTACTAATTGTGAAAGGTGCGATCCCAGGATCAAATGGTTCATACGTAATAGTTGAGAAATAATGAAAGTAGCTTTATTCGATACTAAAGGAAAAGAGACCAAAAAGAAGGTTGAGTTAAGTGATAGCGTTTACGCTGTTGAACTTAACGAACATGCTTTCTATCTTGATATTAAGTTATACTTGGCTAACCAACGTCAAGGTACACATAAGTCAAAAGAGAGAGCTGAAATTACGGGTAGTACTCGTAAAATTAAGAAACAGAAAGGAACAGGTACTGCTCGTGCGGGTAGTATTAAGTCTGGTGTGTTTAGAGGTGGTGGTCGTATGTTCGGTCCAAGACCTAGAAACTATAGTTTCAAATTGAACAAAAAATTAAGAAAAGTTGCGAGACGTTCTGCTTTAACTGCGAAGTTAGAAAAAGGGGAATTAATCGTGATGGAGAACTTAAGTTTTGACGCAATTAAGACAAAGGATTACTCAGAGTTTTTAAACAATTTTGATCTTCTTGGTAAAAAGTCTCTTTTAGTTGTTGCTGAAGAGAATAAAAACATATATTTGTCGGCTCGAAATTTGAAAGGTGCTAAAGTGATAAATGCTTTAGAATTAAACACTTACGATATTTCGAATGCGAATAAAGTTCTGTTATGTGAAGGGTCACTTAATGTAATCGAGCAAAATTTAATTTAAGTCATGGATATTATTAAGAAACCAATTATTACAGAAAAGATGACTGAGTTAGGGGAAACTCTAAACAGATACGCTTTTGTAGTAGATCGTAGAGCCAACAAGATTGAGATCAGAGCGGCTATCGAGGCAGCTTATGATGTGACTGTTGAGAAGATTAACACAATGATTCAGGCTGGAAAGGCAAAATCACGTTTCACGAAAGCTGGAGTAGTTAAAGGTAACACAGGTCATTATAAGAAAGCCATTGTTACTCTTAAAGACGGTGATGAAATTGATTTTTACAGCAATATCTAATAAATAGGAAATGGCGGTAAGAAAATTAAAACCAACAACACCTGGACAAAGGTTTAGAATTGTTTCTCAATTTGAAACAGTTACTACTGATAGACCAGAGAAAAGTTTGTTAGCTCCTAAGAAAAGATCTGGTGGTAGAAATGCTACAGGTCGTATGACTATCCGTAATATCGGTGGTGGGCACAAGCAACGTTATAGAATCATTGATTTTAAACGTGACAAATTTGGAATGGACGCGAGAGTATCAACTATCGAGTACGATCCAAATAGATCAGCTAGAATCGCATTGTTAGTTTATACTGACGGTGAAAAAAGATACATTATTGCACCTACAGGACTGGAGGTTGGCATGACTTTAACCTCGGGTAAAGAAGCGCAACCAGAAGTAGGAAACTCTCTATATTTAAGTGAGATTCCATTAGGTACAATTATTCATAGTATTGAGTTGAATCCTGGACAAGGAGCAAAGATGGCACGTAGTGCTGGTACTTATGCTCAATTGGCTGCAAAAGACGGAAAGTTTGCTGTAATCAAATTGCCTTCAGGTGAAATGAGATTGATTCTTTTAACATGTATGGCTACAATTGGTTCTGTATCAAATTCTGATCACGCTCTTACCCGTCAAGGTAAAGCAGGTGCGAACAGATGGGCAGGACGTAGACCAAGAGTTAGAGGGGTTGCAATGAATCCAGTTGATCACCCAATGGGTGGTGGTGAAGGTAAATCTTCAGGTGGACATCCAAGATCAAGAAATGGTATTCCAGCTAAAGGTTATAAAACTAGAGCACCAAAGAAAGGATCAAGTAAGTACATTATCGAAAGACGTAAATAATTAGGAAATGAGTAGGTCGTTAAAGAAACCCCCATTTGTACATTATAAGTTGGCTCAAAGAGTATCAGAAGCTCATGATTCAACTAAGAAGACTACAATCAAAACTTGGTCAAGAGCATCAATGATTACTCCTGAGTTTGTTGGATTGACTGTAGCTGTTCATAATGGGAAAAAGTTTATTCCAGTTTTTGTAAATGAAAACATGGTAGGTCACAAACTAGGAGAATTTTCTCCTACCAGAACCTTTAGAGGTCATGGTAATAACAAGAAAAGATAGTTCCATTTAGGAAATTTATACAAACATGGGTTCAAGAAAGAAAACGAAAGCTGAGGCAGCTAAAGAGGCACGTAAAACGTATTACGTTGCTAGATTGAATAACTGCCCAACTAGTCCTCGTAAAATGAGACTAGTGGCTGACCTGGTAAGAGGTATGGATGTGCAAAAAGCTTCGGCTGTTTTGCAATTCTCGAAAAAAGAGGCATCTATTAGAATGGAGAAATTATTAAGATCTGCCATTGCAAATTACGAAGTGAAAACGGGTAATAGCTGGGAAGATGCTAATTTATACATTTCAGAAGTGAAAGTTGATGGTGGTAGAATGTTGAAACGTATTCAACCTGCACCACAAGGACGTGCTCACAGAGTTCGTAAAAGATCAAATCACGTAACACTAGTAGTAGACGCTAAAACGGAGAATAAATAAGATGGGACAAAAAACAAATCCAATAGCTAACCGTTTAGGTTTTATTCGCGGCTGGGACTCAGCATGGTACGGAGGAAATGATTACGGTGATAAATTAGCAGATGATCATAAAATTAGAAGATACTTGTACGCTAGATTGCGTAAAGCAAGTATCTCTAGAATCATCATTGAAAGAACATTAAAATTAATTACAGTTACTATTAATACAGCACGTCCTGGTATTATCATTGGTAAAGGTGGTTCTGAGGTTGATAAATTAAAAGAAGAGCTAAAGAAAATCACGAATAGTGAAGTTCAAATTAACATCTTTGAAATTAAGAGACCTGAGCTTGAAGCACGTTTAGTTGCGGAGAGTGTTGCTCGTCAAATTGAAGGAAGAATTTCTTACAGAAGAGCAATTAAAATGTCAATTCAATCTACCATGAGAAGTGGTGCAGAAGGAATTAAAGTTCAAATTTCTGGTCGATTGAATGGTGCTGAAATGGCGCGTTCAGAAAACTATAAAGAGGGACGTACTCCATTACATACATTCCGTGCTAATATCGACTATGCGTTGGTTGAAGCGCATACAACTTACGGCCGTATTGGTGTGAAAGTTTGGATTTGTAATGGTGAAGTTTACGGTAAACGTGACTTATCTCCAAACATCGGAGCGAAGCAAAAAGGACCAAGAGGACCTAAAGGCGGGAAATTTAGAGGAAGAAGAAAATAATTACGGACTGTAAAGATTAATAGAAATGTTACAACCAAAAAAGGTAAAACGTAGAAGAGTCCAGAAAGGAAGGATTAAAGGATTAGCGCAAAGAGGAAGCACTATTTCATTTGGTTCTTTCGGTATCAAAGCATTAGCAATGGGTAGATTAACTTCAAGACAAATTGAAGCCGCTCGTATTGCAATGACAAGACACATGAAGAGAGAAGGTCAAGTTTGGATTAGAATTTTTCCAGATACTCCAATTACAAACAAGCCAGCTGAAGTAAGGATGGGTAAAGGTAAAGGAGCTTTGGATCACTGGGTATGTAAAATTAAACCAGGTAGAATTCTTTATGAACTGGATGGGGTAAGTTTAGATATAGCAAAAGAAGCGTTACGCTTGGGAGCTCAAAAACTTCCAATGAAATGTAAATTTGTTGTTCGTAAGGACTACACCGCTTAATATATAGAAGATGAAGCAATCAGAAGTAAAAGAGCTTTCAGCAAACGAACTTGTTGAAAGAATTGAAGTTGAAACAGCTACACTTCAAAAATTAAAGATGGTTCACACTGTCTCTCCATTGGAGAACCCATTACAGATTCGTGACGCAAGAAGAAACGTTGCTCGTTTGAAGTCAGAACAAGGAAGAAGAGCAATTAACGAAAATAAAGGTTAGGACCATGGAAAGGAACCTGAGAAAAGAGAGAGTTGGAGTAGTATCCTCTAACAAAATGGAGAAATCTATTGTTGTTATGATTGAACGAAAAGTTAAGCACCCAATGTATGGAAAGTTCGTTAAGATGTCATCTAAGTTTGTGGCACATGACGAAAATAATGAATGTAATATTGGCGATACAGTTAAGATAATGGAAACAAGAAAACTCTCTAAGAATAAGAACTGGAGACTTGTTGAAATTCTTGAAAAAGCTAAGTAATAATACTAATAGAGTTAGACAGTCATGGTACAAACGGAATCAAGATTAAGAGTAGCTGATAACAGTGGAGCAAAAGAAGTTCTAGTTATTAGAGTACTTGGCGGAACAAAACGCAGATATGCTTCTATTGGTGATAAAGTTGTTGTTACTATTAAGCAGGCAATGCCAAACGGAAACGTAAAGAAAGGTACGGTATCTAAAGCGGTAGTTGTTAGAGTAAAGAAAGAAATTAGAAGAGCAGATGGAACGTATATCCGTTTTGATGATAACGCAGTTGTGTTATTAAATGACGGTGGCGAGATGAGAGGAACCCGTATTTTCGGACCTGTTGCTCGTGAATTACGAGACAAGCAATTCATGAAAATTGTATCTCTTGCACCAGAAGTGCTTTAATAATTAAGAATTATGAGAAACAAACTTCACATAAAAATTGGCGATAACGTAATGGTTACTGCTGGTAATTATAAAGGTAAATCAGGAAAAGTTCTTGGTTTAAATGCAAAGCGTGATCGCGCATTAGTTGAAGAGTTAAACATGGCTAAAAAGCATGTTAAACCATCGGCTACAAGTCCTCAAGGTGGGATTGAAGAAAGCGAAGCAGGTATCCATATATCAAACCTTATGGTAATTGATAGTAATGGAGTTCCTTCACGTACTATTCGTAAATCAGATTCTGATGGAAAAACCACTAGGTTTTCTGTTAAATCAAATACAGAGGTTAAGTGATGGGATATACACCAAATCTTAGAAAAAAATATAGCGATGAAATCGTTCCTGTACTTAAAGAGAAGTTCTCTTATACAAGTGTAATGCAGGTACCAAAGTTGGAGAAAATAATTTTAAGTCAAGGTGTTGGTCAAGCAACAATTGATAAAAAATTAGTGGAGAATGCCGTGAATGAAATGACTATGATTTCAGGACAAAAAGCATTCGCAACGATGTCCAAAAAGGATATTTCCAACTTTAAATTGCGTAAAGGAATGCCTGTAGGGGCAAAAGTTACTTTACGTAATGACAAGATGTACGAATTCTTAGAAAGATTTTTAAGAGTAGCACTTCCTAGAACCCGTGATTTCCGCGGAGTTAAGACAAAATTAGACGGTAGAGGTAACTATAACGTTGGGATTAAAGAGCAAATAATGTTTCCTGAAATTGATATCGATAAAATTCCTAATATTACAGGAATGGATATTACTTTCGTGACATCTGCGAAAACAGATGAGGAAGGATTCGAATTATTAAAAAACTTTGGTTTTCCATTTAAAAAATAAGTTAAGATGGCAAAAGAATCAATGAAGGCAAGAGAGCGTAAACGCGCAGCGATGATTGAAAAATACGCTGAGAAAAGAGCTCTATTGAAAGCAGAAGGTGATTGGGAAGGTTTACAAAAACTACCTAAGAACTCTTCACCAGTAAGAGCGCATAACCGTTGTAAAATAACGGGACGTCCAAGAGGATATATGCGTCATTTTGGTGTATCAAGAGTAACCTTTAGAGAATTAGCCTCTCAGGGGCTCGTTCCAGGTGTGAAAAAAGCAAGTTGGTAATTATTTATAAACGATATTAATTAGACAGAGATGACTGATCCAATCGCAGATTATTTGACTAGAATTAGGAATGCACAAAAAGCGGGACACCGTGTTGTGGATATTCCATCTTCTGGTATAAAAAGAGAAATGACAAAGATTCTATTTGACAAAGGTTATATCCTTAACTTCAAATTAGAATCAGATACTCCCGGAGGGAATATCAAAGTTGCATTAAAGTACGATAGAGAGACTAAAGAAGCAGCTATTAAAAACCTTACTAGAGTTAGTAAGCCAGGTTTAAGAAAGTATGTAAATGCTGGTGATTTACCTCGTGTTTTGAATGGATTAGGCGTTGCCATCCTTTCAACTTCTAAAGGTGTTATTACAGATAAAGAAGCTAGAAAGCTTAACGTAGGTGGCGAGTACATTTGCTCCATTTATTAAAAGAAAAAGAGATGTCTAGAATAGGAAATTTGCCAGTAGATATTCCTCAAGGAGTTACTGTATCAATCACTGATAATGTTGTAACCGTTAAGGGAGTTAAAGGTGAGCTTACTCAAACTTTTGATCCAGCTATTTCTGTAAAGGAAGAAGATGGAAAGATTGTTGTTTCTCGCTCAACTGAAATAAAAGATCACAAAGCTAAGCATGGTTTATACCGCTCATTAATCTTTAACATGATTGAAGGTGTAACTGTTGGTTATAAAAAAGTGATGGAACTTGTAGGTGTTGGTTTTAGAGCTACACTTAAAGGTCAAAATTTAGAGTTATCATTAGGATACTCGCACGGAATTGTATTCGTTTTACCCAAAGAAGTAAGTTGTACCGCTGTATCTGAGAGAGGTAAAGCACCAATCGTAACTTTTGAGTCGCATGACAAACAGTTGATTGGAGCTATTGCTGCAAAACTTAGATCTTTACGTAAACCTGAGCCATATAAAGGAAAAGGTATTCGTTTTCAAGGTGAACATATTCGTAGAAAAGCTGGTAAAACAGCGGCTAAATAATATTGGATCATGGCTATAACCAAAGTAGAGCGTAGAGCAAAGATAAAAAAGAGAGTTAGAAAAAATATTTTCGGAACTCCAGAGGTGCCAAGATTGAGCATTTACAGAAGTAACAAAGAGTTTTATGCTCAAGTTATTGAAGATGTTAATGGTAATACATTAGCTTCTGCAAGTTCAGTGAAAATGAAGTCCGATGGACTTTCTGGAATTGAAGTAGCAAAAGCGGTGGGTGCTGAGTTAGCTAAAAATGCAATTGCAGCTAAAATAGAGTCAGTAGTATTTGACCGTAATGGGTTTTTATATCACGGACGTATTTCGGCTTTTGCTGACGGAGCAAGAGAAGCAGGATTAAAATTTTAATTACGATCATAGTTAAAGAAGTATGAAACAAGTTAGATCAACGGAGTCAGAATTAAAAGACACAGTTGTAAAAATTAGAAGGGTTACTAAAGTAACAAAAGGTGGTCGTACATTTGGATTTTCTGCAGTTGTTGTTGTAGGAGACGAAAAAGGTGTTGTAGGATACGGATTAGGAAAATCTAAAGAAGTTATTGGTGCAATATCTAAAGGTTTAGATAACGCTAAGAAAAACTTAATTAAAGTTCCTGTTCTTAAAGGTACAATCCCTCACACTCAATTAGGAAAACACGGTGGTGCTGTCGTATTAATCAAACCTGCTGCTCATGGAGCTGGTGTGATTGCTGGTGGTGCAATGCGTGCGGTTTTAGAAAGTGTTGGTATTACCGATGTATTAGCGAAATCAAAAGGGTCTTCGAATCCAGTAAATGTTGTTAAAGCTACCATTGATGCCTTAGCTAAATTAAATGATGCCAATTCTGTTGCAAAACGAAGAGGTGTTTCTTTAGACAAAGTATATAACGGTTAATCTTAGAAGAAATGGCTAAAGTTAAAGTTACACAAAGAAGGTCTGTTATTAGAAGACCAGGCGATCAAAAGAAAACAATGGTTGCATTGGGTTTGAAAGGAATTAACGACAGTGTTGAACACGAAGGGACTCCTCAAATCTTAGGAATGGTTAATAAGGTAAAGCACCTTGTTAGCATTGAAGATTTAAAGTAAAAAAGAATTTATCATGGATTTAAGTAATCTATCACCGGCAGAAGGTTCGGTAAGAAATAACACGAAACGACTAGGTCGTGGTCAAGGTTCTGGTAAAGGTGGAACTTCTGCTCGTGGACATAAAGGAGCAAAATCTCGTTCAGGTTATTCTAAAAAAGTTGGTTTTGAAGGTGGTCAAATGCCTTTGCAACGTAGAGTTCCTAAATTTGGTTTCAAAAATGTAAATCGTATTGAATATTCGCCAATTAATTTGGATGTTATTCAAGAATACATTGAAGAGAACAAAGTAGAAACTATTTCAATTGATGATTTAGTGGTTAGAGGTCTTGTTGGAACTAATGATTTAGTTAAAGTTCTAGGACGTGGAGAGTTAAAAGCAAAAGTTGTAATCGAAGCAAATAAGTTTTCAGCTAGTGCAATAGAAGCTATTGAAAAACTTGGTGGAGAAGCCAAAACTGTTTAATTGATGAATAAGTTTTTTCAAACAATCGCAAACATCTACAAAATTGTAGAGCTTAGGAATAGAATCCTTTTAACTATTGGTTTCATTGCTATCTATAGATTAGGGTCGTTTGTTGTATTACCTGGGGTCGACACAAATGTACTTGGCAATAATGAAGCAACCGGTTTAGCCGCGTTGTTGAATTTGTTTGCTGGTGGTGCGTTTTCTCGTGCTTCGGTTTTTGCATTAGGTATCATGCCTTATATCTCGGCTTCTATTGTAATGCAATTGCTTGGAATAGCTGTACCATCGGTTCAAAAATTACAAAAAGACGGTGAAAGCGGTCGTAACAAAATAAATCAATGGACTAGATGGTTAACTGTAGCTATTACGCTTGGTCAAGCTCCTGGTTATTTAGCAACTCAAATCCCTCGGGAAGCGATTGTTAATTATGGTTTCTTTTCATTTACGTTACCAGCAATCATTATCTTAACTTCAGGTACATTATTCGTAATGTGGTTGGGTGAAAAGATTACAGACAAAGGAATTGGAAATGGGATTTCATTAATCATTATGATTGGTATCATTGCTAATTTACCTACAGCTTTCCTTACAGAATGGGAAGCGCAAATGGGTGACATTGGTGGTGGTTTGGTTATCGTTCTGTTAGAGTTAGCTATTTTACTATTCGTTATTCTGATTACTATCTTATTAGTACAAGGAGTAAGGAGAGTTCCAATTCAATTTGCAAAGAAAATCATGGGTGTTCAGCAAATGGGCGGTGCTAGACAGTTTATACCTTTAAAGGTAAATGCTGCAGGTGTTATGCCGATTATATTTGCACAAGCATTAATGATGTTACCAATTACTTTAGCTGGCTTTGCTGCTAGCGCTGAAGGCGAAACTGGTGATGCATTTACAAACTTTGCAGCAATGTTTAGTGATATGAGCGGAGTTTACTACAACGTAACGTTTGCAATACTAATTATTGTGTTTACATACTTCTATACCGCGATCACGGTGAATCCGCAGCAAATGGCTGATGATTTAAAGAAGAATGGTGGATTTGTACCGGGTGTTAAACCGGGTAAAGACACGGCAAACTTTTTAGATACTATTTTGTCTAAAATAACACTACCAGGATCAATATTTCTGGCACTGATTGCAATTTTACCTGCATTCGCTATAAAAGCGGGTGTTGCTCAAAGCTTTTCATATTTCTTTGGAGGAACATCACTACTAATTATGGTAGGGGTAATTTTGGATACATTACAACAAATAGAGAGTTACTTATTGATGCGTCACTACGATGGACTGACTGAGTCGGGTAAATTGAAAGGACGTTCAACTGGAGCTTTCGGTGGAACAATATAATAAAATAAGATGGCAAAAACACCTTCAATAGAGCAGGATGGCACCATTAACGAAGCTTTATCTAACGCAATGTTTAGAGTAGAGTTAGAAAATGGTCACATTATTACGGCTCACATTTCTGGTAAAATGAGAATGCATTACATTAAAATTTTACCTGGGGATAAAGTGAAGGTTGAAATGTCACCTTACGATTTGTCAAAAGGAAGAATTACATATAGATATAAATAAAGAGCATGAAGGTTCGAGCATCACTTAAAAAGAGAAGTTCTGATTGCAAGATTGTAAGAAGAAAGGGGCGTCTCTATGTTATCAACAAGAAGAACCCTAAGTTTAAACAAAGACAGGGATAAAATTTAACTAGTATGGCTAGGATAGCAGGAAATGATTTACCCGTTAACAAAAAGGGTAGAATTGGATTAACTTATATTTTTGGTATAGGTCACTCAACGGCAAAACGTTTATTGACAGATCTAGAAATCGATCCTGATAGAAAGATCAGTGATTGGAACGATGAGGAGTTAACAAAGATTAGAGCGTATATTACGGACAACATTAAAGTTGAAGGTACATTGCGATCTGAGGTTCAAATGAACATCAAGAGATTGATGGATATTGGTTCTCAAAGAGGTATACGCCATCGTATGGGGTTACCACTTCGTGGACAAAGAACAAAAAACAACTCTCGTACGAGAAAAGGAAAAAGAAAAACAGTTGCTAACAAAAAGAAAGCAGTTAAATAAATAGTTTACTATGGCTAAATCGTCTTCAAAAAAGAGAAAGGTTAGAGTTGATGCTATGGGTCAAGTGCACGTTCATTCGTCATTTAACAACATTATCATCTCTATAACAAACGCGAATGGACAAGTAATTTCTTGGTCGTCAGCAGGTAAATTAGGATTTAGAGGCTCTAAAAAGAACACTCCATATGCTGCTCAAGTAGCTGCTGAGGATTGTTGTAAGGTTGCTTTTGAGGCTGGAATGCGTAAAGCGAAAGCTTACGTACGAGGTCCGGGTGCTGGTAGAGAATCTGCAATTCGTACAATCCACAATAACGGGATTGAGGTAACTGAAATTATTGATGTTACTCCAATGCCTCATAATGGATGTCGCCCACCTAAGAAAAGAAGGGTTTAATTAATTTAGATATAAGAATAAGATGGCTAGATATAGAGGACCAAAATCGAAAATTGCTAGAAAGTTCAAAGAACCAATTTTCGGACCTGATAAAGTATTGGAAAGACGTAACTTTCCTCCTGGACAACATGGTCCAAACAAAAGGAGACCAAAGCAGTCTGAATACTCCATGCAATTAGCGGAAAAGCAAAAAGCAAAATATACTTATGGTATTTTAGAAAAGCAATTTTCTAACTTGTTTAAAAAAGCTTCTGCTAAAACAGGAATTACAGGTGAGGTATTATTACAATTATGTGAGTCTAGATTAGACAATACAGTTTTCAGAATGGGTGTTTCGACTACTCGTGACGGAGCTCGTCAATTCGTTTCTCACCGTCATATTACTGTGAATGGAGGTATTGTAAATATTCCTTCATACCAAGTAAAAGCAGGTGATGTTATTGCTGTTAGAGAGAAATCAAAATCTTTAACTGTAATTATTGATGCGGTAAATTCAAACGGTAAATCTTACCCTTGGATTGAATTTGACAAGAGTAGTTTAGAAGGTAAATTCATGAGTGTTCCCGAAAGAGAAGATATTCCTGAAAATATCAAAGAGCAACTTATTGTTGAATTATATTCTAAATAATAATTAATCATATTGGGTATGTGCCAAAGGGTTTGATGGAATTTCTTCATACTTTCAAACCGCGCAACTAATACGCAATTAAAAAGAAGAAAATAAATGGCAATTTTAGATTTTCAAAAACCAGACAAAGTAATAATGATTAATTCAGATGACCGTGTAGGTACATTTGAGTTTAGACCATTAGAGCCGGGTTATGGAATTACAATAGGAAATGCATTAAGAAGAATTCTTTTATCTTCATTAGAAGGTTTTGCGATTACCTCTGTTAAATTTGACGGAGTTGATCATGAGTTCACTGCAATTCGTGGAGTAATTGAAGATGTTACTGAGATTATTTTGAATTTGAAGCAAGTTCGTTTTAAAAGACAAATTGAGGATCAAGATTCAGAGAAATTGATAGTAAGAGTTACAGGTCAGAAGCAAATTACTGCTGGTGACATTGGTAATTTCACTTCTTCTTTTCAAGTGTTAAATCCAGATTTAGTTATTTGTAACTTAGATGAGTCTGTTAATATGCAAATTGAAATCACTATCGGAAACGGTAGAGGTTACTTACCTGCAGAAGAGCATTCAGCTATGAATTTACAATTGAATGAAATTTCAATAGATTCAATTTTCACTCCTATTAAGAAAGTGAAATTTGAAATTGAAAACTTCAGGGTAGAGCAAAAAACGGATTACGAAAAGTTGATTATGGATATTGAGACAGATGGCTCAATTTCTCCTAAAGATGCTTTAAGTGAAGCGGCTAAGATTTTGATTCACCACTTCATGTTATTCAGTGATGAGAAAATTTCATTAGAAACAGAGGATAAATCTGCAGATGATGAGTTTGATGAAACATCATTGCATATGCGTCAATTATTGAAAACAAAATTAGTGGATATGGACCTTTCAGTTAGAGCATTAAATTGCTTAAAAGCTGCAGAGGTTTATAGTTTAGGTGATTTAGTTCAATATCAAAGAAATGATTTATTGAAGTTCCGTAACTTCGGTAAAAAATCTCTTACAGAGCTTGATGAATTGGTAGAGGTTAAAAACTTGTCTTTCGGAATGAATGTTCTGAAGTACAAATTGGACAAAGAATAAATTTGTAATTGAGGGTTTGACAATCCTTTCTTAAAGAAATTAAAATGAGACATAAGAAATCGTTTAATCACTTAGGACGTAAAGTTGGACACCGTAAGGCTATGCTAACTAATATGGCTTGTTCTCTTGTAGAACATAAGCGTATTACTACTACAGTGGCAAAAGCAAAAGCATTAAGATTATTTGTTGAACCTATTATTACAAAGGCGAAAACAGATTCAATGCACTCGCGTAGAATGGCCTTTAGATATTTAGGAAATAAATATGCTGTAACTGAATTGTTCAGTGTAGTTTCTCCTAAAGTAGGTGATCGTCCAGGAGGTTATACTCGTATTATCAAAACTGGTTTCCGTTTAGGAGATGCTGCTGAGATGTGTATGATTGAATTGGTTGATTTCAACGAAATCTATACTACTTCTGCTCCAGCTAAGAAAACACGTAGAAAACGTGGTGCTAAAGCTAGTGAAACAACTGCAACTGATTCTGACGTAAATGCAGAAAACGTTGAAGTAGAAGAAGCTCCAAAAGCGGAATCTAAAGAAGATAAAAAAGAAGATACTGACAAATAGTAAATAGATGTCAAAATCGAATATTTAAAAAGGGTAGTGAATTTTTCACTACCCTTTTTTTTGTGTTTTTTTTGACGAACTTTGGTTTTTTAAAAGAGAATATATGGGTTCGTATTACCTTTGCAAAAGAAAAAAATTGGGATGAAATTTAAAGAGAAATCAAAAGCCACTTTATTATTAGAAGATGGTACAGTTTATCATGGAATTGCCGTTGGCCATTCGGGTATAACTACTGGTGAAATTGCCTTTAATACGGGGATGACTGGGTATCAAGAAATTTTTTCTGATCCTTCTTATTATGGCCAAATGTTGGTGATGACTACGCCACATATTGGTAATTACGGAATTAATGAGATAGAAATAGAATCTGCTCAAGTAAATATTGCAGGATTAATTTGTAATAAATTTTCTGATATTTATTCTAGAGAAGCAGCTACGGACTCTTTACAGAGTTATTTTGAGAAGAATAAGGTAGTTGGTATATCTGACATTGATACGCGTGCCCTAGTACGTCACATCCGTCAAGCAGGTGCGATGAACTGTATTATTAGTACAGATGATACCGAATTATCTGTGTTAAAAGAAAGGTTAAGTAAAGTCCCTTCTATGGATGGGTTAGAATTAGCATCTAAAGTGTCTTGTAAAGAGCCTTTTTACTTCGGAGACGAAGATTCTGAGTTAAAGGTAGCGGTTTTAGATTTGGGTGTAAAAACAAATATCCTTCGTTCTTTAGCGGAGCGTGGTTGTTATTTAAAAGTATTCCCATACGATACTAGTTATGAAGATATGAAAGCATGGAACCCTGATGGTTTTATGTTATCTAATGGTCCTGGTGATCCTTCTGCGCTTCCTCAAGTAAAAGAAGTGGTAAATACTATTATTGAAGAGAATAACCCCACATTTGGTATTTGTTTAGGGCATCAAATTATGTCGCTTGCTAGTGGATTGAAAACAATCAAAATGCATAATGGACATCGTGGTATTAACCATCCAATCAAAAATATGGCTACTGGTAAAGGTGAAATCACATCACAAAACCATGGTTTTGTGGTAGATATGGATATGGCTATAAAGTCCAAAAAGGTAGAAGTGACCCATAAGCATTTGAATGATGGAACTTTGGCGGGAATAAAAAGAACGGATAAGAATGCATTTTCTGTTCAATATCATCCGGAAGCTTCTGCAGGACCACATGATTCTCGTTACTTGTTTGATGAGTTTGTATATAGAATTAGAAAAAATAAATAAAATTTTAAATCAGATATTATGAGTACTATTAATAACATTCATGCCCGTCAAGTTTTAGATTCACGAGGCAATCCAACGGTGGAAGTAGAAGTAATGACGAATCAAGGAATTGTTGGTCGTGCTATTGTGCCTTCTGGAGCCTCTACCGGAATTCATGAAGCAGTAGAGTTACGTGATGGTGACGAAGGTGTTTATATGGGTAAAGGAGTCTTAAAAGCGGTAAATAATGTAAATACAGTTTTAAATGAGCAATTAAATGGGTCATACATTTTTGACCAAATTGCCATTGATAACGCCATGATAGAAATTGATGGTACAAGCAACAAAGGTAACCTTGGTGCAAATGCTATTTTAGGTGTTTCTATGGCTGTAGCTCGTGCGGCCGCTGATACTGTTGGACTTCCTTTGTATAAATATATTGGAGGAGTTGGAGCGCACACATTACCTGTACCAATGATGAACATTCTGAATGGAGGTTCACACGCGGATAATAAAATTGATATACAAGAATTCATGATTATGCCAGCTGGGGCTTCTTCGTTTAGTGAAGGATTACGTTGGGGAACAGAGATCTTTCATCATTTAAAAACGGTTCTTAAATCTAAAGGGTTATCCACCAACGTGGGAGATGAAGGAGGATTTGCACCAAATTTATCATCTAATGAAGAAGCGTTGGAAGTTATTATCCAAGCTATTGAAAAGGCAGGGTATCGTCCGGGAGAAGACGTTTATTTAGCATTAGATGCCGCATCTTCGGAGTATTATTTGAAAGATGAAGGGGTGTACCATTTACATAAGTCAACAGGAGAAAAATTGAGTTCAGCAGAAATGGTGGATTATTTTGATAATTGGGCTAAGAAATATCCAATTGTATCTATCGAAGATGGATTAGATGAAGATGATTGGGCTGGTTGGAAACTAATGACTGAGCAAATGGGTGACCGTGTGCAGTTGGTAGGGGATGATTTGTTTGTGACTAATACAGAAAGATTAAAAAGAGGAATTGATGAAGATATCGCGAATTCTATTCTAATTAAGGTGAATCAAATTGGCACATTATCAGAAACCATTGCAGCAGTAGATATGGCACATCGCAATTCATATACTTCTGTGATAAGTCATAGATCAGGTGAAACAGAAGATACCACTATTGCGGATTTGGCTGTAGCTTTGAATACTGGACAAATTAAAACGGGTTCGGCTTCACGTACAGATAGAATTGCAAAATACAATCAGTTACTTAGGATTGAAGAAGAACTAGGAAAACAAGCTTTTTATATGGGAAAAGAACTCAAATTCCTATGATAAATGTGTTTTTATAAAAGGATTTTAGAACGTACTTTTGGGTTCTAATAAAGATTGATTCACTTATTAAATTAAATAATTATGGCAGATACAATTGAGATAAAATACAATGGTGAAACTTTTGAATTACCATTGACCACGGGTTCAGAAAATGAAACAGCTATTGATATTAGTACACTTAGAGCTAAAACAGGGTTAGTTACTTTAGATTACGGATATAAAAATACGGGAGCTACAAAGAGTGACATTACTTACTTAGATGGTGAAAAAGGAATTTTAAGATACCGAGGGTACAGAATTGAAGAACTGGCAGAAAAAGCAAGCTTTTTGGAAATTGCATTTTTATTAATCTATGGTTATTTACCAACGGAGAAAGAGTTTGATGAGTGGGCTGGATTAATTAAGTACCATACTTTAATTCATGAAGATTTCCGTAAGATTTTTGAGGGGTTCCCATCAAATGCACATCCAATGGGCGTTTTATCTTCAATGGTGACTAGTTTAACTGCTTTTTATCCAGAATCTTTAGATCCTAATCGTTCTATGGATGAAGTTACGATGAGTATTATTCGATTAATAGCGAAGTTACCTACCATGGCAGCTTGGTCTTATAAAAACGAAAAAGGACATCCATTAATGTACCCAAATAATAAATTGGAATACGTTGATAATTTCCTTCATATGATGTTTGCTTTACCAACGGATGATTACAAAGTTGATCCTGTAGTTTCTAAAGCAATGAATAAATTATTGATTTTACATGCAGATCATGAGCAAAATTGTTCTGCTTCTACGGTAAGGTTAGTAGGTTCTTCTGGAGCGAGTATGTATGCTTCAATCTCAGCGGGTATTAATGCACTTTGGGGTCCTCTTCATGGTGGAGCTAATCAAGCTGTAATTGAAATGTTGGAAGCTATTTTAGCGGACGGTGGTGACACTGAAAAGTACATTTTAAAAGCAAAAGATAAAGATGATTCATTCCGTTTAATGGGATTTGGACATAGAGTTTATAAAAACTTTGATCCAAGAGCAAGAATCTTAAAAGATGCTGCTGATGAAGTGTTAAATGCTATGGGAGTAACAGATCCAATTTTGGATATTGCGAAAAAATTAGAGCAACATGCATTAGAAGATGAGTATTTTGTAGAACGTAAGCTTTATCCAAATGTGGATTTCTATTCAGGTATTATTTACAGAGCATTAGGTATTCCAACTGAAATGTTTACGGTAATGTTTGCCTTAGGTCGTTTACCAGGATGGGTGGCACAATGGTTAGAAAATAGAACGAATAAAGAACCAATTGGTCGTCCGCGTCAAATTTACACAGGTGAAGGAGAACGTGATTACGTAGCAATGGGAGACAGATAATTTCTACTATAAAACTTTTAAAAGGCCTCAATCATTTTTTGATTGAGGCCTTTTTATTTGTTGTAGTTTGTTATAAAATCTAGGCGATTTAACTCTTTTGAATTAAGTTTGAATTGTTCTTTTTTATAAGAATGAATTATTAATAGTATAAAATGGTTGAAAAACTACGTTACTTAAAGTACAAATAATCTATGGCTAGTTTGGATCAAGCAAAAAACATTTCTCCTGTAAAGGCATATCCTCCATTTGCGTGTCAATACACCTCGCAGATACCAGAGTTACTCCAAAGGTTAAATTGTACCATATCACTGTCTACTTATCAAGCAGGGAAGCTTATTTTTCTTTCGGCTAAGGATGAAAATTCTATTGTTCAACTTCCACGTCATTTTGATAAGTTGATGGGGATTGCTCAAGAGGAAAATACTGGAAGATTAGCATTAGCCTGCAAGGATGAAGTAGTCGTATTTACCAATTCAACAGAACTCGCTAAACATTACCCAAAGTCACCGCAAAAGTATGATGCCTTATTTATGCCTCGTGTAACCTATCATACTGGACCACTAGATATTCATGATTTGAGTTTTGGGGAAAATGGAAGTTTATATGCTGTAAACACCCTTTTTTCAAACATTGTTAAAATTGATGATAATTATAACTTTACTCCGTATTGGACCCCTCCTTTTATTGATGCCTTAGTATCTGAAGATAGATGTCATTTAAATGGTATGGCCCTTGAAAATGGATTGCCCAAATATATTACTGCTTTCAATCAAGGTAATACTGCTCGTAGCTGGCGAGATAACATAACCAAAACGGGGATAGTAATGGATGTTGCCTCCAATGAAGTAATAATAGAAGGTCTCGCAATGCCGCATTCTCCACGAATATTTAATGGAGAATTATATGTTTTATTATCAGCTACGGGCGAGTTGGTGAAAGTTAATCCACAAACAGGAAAATACGATGTGGTTATTAAGGTGGATGGATTTGTGAGGGGAATGTCTTTACATCAAGATTATTTGTTTATTGGATTATCTAAATTACGTGAAAATTCTTCTACATTCGGCAAACTAGATTTTGCAAAAAAGGCCAATCATGCAGGTATCCTAGTGGTACATTTACCAACAGGAAGTATAGCGGGTAAAATAACTTATTTATCATCTGTAGATGAAATTTATGATATACACATTCTACCAGGTGTAACACGACCAAATATCTTGAATACAATTACTCCAGAATATAAGGAAGGAATAATGACTCCAGATGCAACATTCTGGGCAAAACCAATTCAATAATAGAATACTAATTAAAATCAAGTAAATGAAAAGAAATCATTACGCTAGAAAAAAACGTCAGTTAAAAGTTTTAGCAAAAAAATTGAACTTCTTATTAACGAATGGAAACGATCGGTCTTCTTTCGAAATAGATAGTATCGTTTTGAAAATACGCTTACTGGTTAAAGATTTATCCAGTGTCTTTTCAAGGTTTGACTTAAATAATGTATTGGGAGCTGTAGCTATTAGTTTTGGTGTTTTCTATTCTGCTGAAATATCTGCTCAAGCTTTTGAGACTCCTGTTGAAAATCCTTTTGGATTGACTTTAACCGATGAAATTTCTATGCCAGCTTTTGCTGATCTTGATGGAGATGGAGACTTGGACTTGTTGGTGGGGGAATATTATGGTAACATGAAGTATTACCAAAATACGGGAACTGCCACAAACCCACAATTTGGTGCTAGTCAGACGAATCCCTTTGGGCTAGATTCCACCTATAGTTTTGCTGTCCCAACTTTAGCAGATATTGATGGAGATGGAGATATAGACCTATTGGTTGGAGAATATTATGGAAATATGCAGTATTTCGAAAATACGGGTTCCGCAACTAATCCACAGTTTGCTGCTCCTGTAATTAATCCATTTGGGCTAATTCCTACTTTAAGTATTGCTGTGCCTGAGTTTGCAGATATGGATGGAGATGGAGATATAGACCTCTTAGTCGGAGAATATTATGGTGGGATGCAGTATTACCAGAATACAGGAACTACCACTAGTCCCTCATTTGCAGCGCCAGTTTTAAATCCATTTGGGTTAACATCTACCAATGAATTTGCATCTCCTAGTATGGCTGATTTAGATAATGATGGAGATTTAGACCTGTTAGTTGGAGAAACCTATGGTGCGATGCAGTATTTTGAAAATACAGGTAGTGCTACTAATCCGCAATTTGCAACAGCAATAGAGAATCCGTTTGAATTACTGTCTACTAATGAAACTGCTTTTCCTGAATTTGCGGATCTTGACAATGATGGTGATATGGATCTACTGGTAGGGGAAACGTACGGTAATATGCAATATTTCAAAAACAACTTAATTACCGGAATCGAGAATGAACTTGAAATGGTTAATTTAATGGTTTTTCCTAACCCGGTGACAGATGTTTTGAATATTGAAACAGAAGAACCAATTAAAGAAATTGAAATAATTAATATTTTGGGACAATCAGTATATAGTGTTCCTAACCCAACTAATCAGATTTATTTAAGTGATTTGAAACATGGGTTTTATACTTTGAAGGTAAATTACTCTTCAGGAGGACAATCGATAAGTAAAATACAAAAACTATAAGGGCTAATAACCTGGTAAAAAAAGCCCCAATCCTTTAGTGATTGGGGCTTTTTTATGCGCTAAAATTTGGCTTTGAATTCAACCTAGTGAATTACAGCAAATGCTTTAGAATAAACTTGTCCTTCCAATGTTACTTTAGCAATATATTGACCATTTCTTAACCCTTTACTATTAAATGAAAAGATCTTATTAGAAGAAGAATCAAATTGTAATACACGTTTACCAGCTAGCGAATAGATTTCAATTGTTTCTGGATAGGTATTATTCACCCATTCAATTGTAACTTCCTCATTACTTGGATTTGGATAAATTTTTATGCGATTTTTTTCTTTTTCAAGACTTCCAGTACTCAAAACGGAATGGTCAATATTTGCAAAGGTATATTCTCCAATAAGCAATTTAGTAAGTTGCATTATTCCAAATTTATTGGAAGAACTTCCTAGCGTGTTTTTAGTGTAATATGGGTACTCATACCATTCCTCTGTTAAATCTTTACGATATAAAAGCACCAAACTGTCCTCGGTAACATTAACAAGCATAGAGTCTAGATAGCCGCTTTGTGCTTTACCATCATAAACTAAATCAACCGTAGCATCAAAAGTGGTTGGTAGAATCCCTTGTACGGTCCAATAACGGTAGTTTGAAAGGCGGTATGGTTTATCTGTCCATGTTCCAGAAGGATTAGGGGCTGACCAATGATGCGCTATTTTTAGTAATGCAGAATCTGAAATAGCGTTTACTTTTACATTCATCATTCCATTAGGGAAATTAAATGTTCCGTTTGATTTGATGATGTGAATATCATCAGTGGTAGCATAATTCAATTTATTGTTGGGGTTTAAAGAAACCATTTCCGGAATAAAGTTCAAGCTTTCAATATTGACTGTGGATGTATTTGGACCAACCATTACTGTTTTGGTAATGTATTCAAATGAGGAGTTGTAGATTCTTACTTCTAGGGGTATTTCTGAGAATTGAGCTGGCGCATTATTTAGCGATTGTGTGATATTTACAATCACTTCTAAATCTGGGAAGCTTCCATTAATAGTAAAGTCATCCATTCTGTAATCAGGAAAACCACCATTAAAAACCCATCCATTAAAAAATCCATTTACATCAGCACTAGTGGTCGTTTGCAGGTAATCTCTAAACTGTAAGCTTGTCATACTGTTAAAGGCTCTAGAATTTAAAAATCCAGTAATTGCTGGACCAAAATCATTTTCACCTAAAAGCATTCTTAGATTTTGGGCTACTAATGCTCCTTTTTGATATACATGATCACCATATGTTAAATCATGCGGAACACCAGAAACGGCACGGTATCCACCTTCATCAATATGTGCTTTTTTAAGAATGTTGAATAAGGTTGTTTTTACATCGTTTTTAGCGATGTTCCAACCATAAATGGATTCCGAGAAGTAATGCGCGCTAAAACTAGCCATACCTTCGTTAAGCCACATATCTTGAGGAGTTAGCGTGGTCGCATAGTTTCCCCACCATTGATGCGCTAATTCATGCGCCATTAAGGTTTCGCTGTCCAAGCTTCCATCTACCACGTTATTAGGGTATGAAATATTACTGGCATGTTCCATTGCACCAGATGAAAAATTGACAACCGTGTATCCAATTTTATTAAATTGGTAAGGACCATAAAGACCTTCAAAGGCGCTCATTGCATTTTTTAAATTAGTGAACGAGCCTTTTAAGTTATTGGTATCAGCCGATTTCGCGTATAAATTAATGGGGATTGATCCATTGATTCCTTGGTAAGTATCGTTTACTACAGTGTAATAATTAACCGAAAACATGGCTAAATAGGTAGGAATAGTTTCATCCAACTTCCAGTACCATTCCATTTTATTATTAGCAACGGGAGTACTAGAAATTAAGTCGCCTATACTTGTTGCATACTGGTTGTCATTTGTGGTTAAATATAAATTATAGGTAGTTCGTTCTTTGAAATTATCAAAACAAGGAAACCAATACCGACCAATGTTATGTGGGTTGTCTTCAAAACCAACGCCTAAATTAAAGGCGTAATTGTTTCCCCAATAAACACCACCCCAGCCAGAAGGATCTTTACGGGTTGTTCCGTTATAATAAACCAAAACATTTAGCATGTCTCCAATACCATAATTGGCACCCAAGTTAATTTGTACTAAGGTGTCATTATAGGTATAAGCTAAATTGGTGTTGTTTAGTGTGATGGAATCAATATTAAACCGTAATAAATCTAGCCTCAATGTGCTAACATTAGACATCTTAGGTGTGAAATTTACCTGCGTAAAACCACTAAGTGTTTTCCCTGAAAAATCAGAAATATCTAGATGGATTTCATAGTCTAAAATATCAATAGTGTCACTTCGTAAATTCTCGGCATTGGGATATATACCCATTTGAGAAAATGCGTATACGCTAAAAATGAGACTCGATACTAAAAGTGAGAATTTCTTCATTGGTAAATTTTGTATTAATTAATACAGTAGTTGCCTTCTAACTATTTCTTTGTCTAGCAGCCTCAAACATGATAACGGCACCCGCAACTGAAACGTTAAGGGAGTTAATAGTACCACTCATTGGAATTTGTGTTACTCTATCAGATATTTTAATAATATCGCCAGAGATACCTTCATCTTCCCCACCCATTACGATTACCGTAGGAATAGTCATATCAGCATCATAAATAGTATCCGTGCCTTTTTCAGAACAAGATACGATTTGAACACCAGAGTCTTTTAAAAACTTAATGGTGTTGATTAGGCTTTTAGATTTGCTTACTGGAATTTTCAATAGTGCACCAGCCGATGTTTTCATAGCATCTCCATTAATAGGAGCGCCTCCTTTTTGAGGTATTATAACCGCATCAACACCAGAGCACTCTGCTGTTCTAGCTAAAGCACCAAAGTTTCTCACATCGGTAACACCGTCTAACGCTAAAAATAAAGGCGCTTTGCCTTGCTCGTATAGATGCGGCAGTAAATTTTCTAAAGATTGAAACTCAATGGGCGAAGTGAACGCAATAATACCTTGATGATTTTTCATGGTAATTCTGTTCAATTTCTCTTTCGGCACTTCTTGAACAAAAATGTCATTTTGTTTAGCCAATTTTCGAACCGCCACGTAATCTGGTTTACGCTCATCGCGCGAAACCATAATTTTATCAATATCCGTGTGCTCTAATAAAGCTTCCTCTACTGGATGTAATCCAAAAATAATATTGTCGTATTTCTTTAACATATATGGTAATTTCTAATATTCTAATGATGCAACTTTACCTTGTCTCCAAGAGTCAATAGCTCTATACCAAGGATTTTTATAAATGGTAGATCGTTGTAAAACGTAATCGTTATTTGTAAACGGGTTATTGGTTTTTGAGAAATTGAAGGTCAACGATTTATAATTACTTTGCTCACCATACGTCCAACTTTCACCCGTTAAAGATCGGTAAACAATTCCTGGAGGACCAAAAACAATAAAGATAATGCCACGGTCTGTTTTCCAACCTTCTTTGTAGGAGGTGTAAAAATAGTTCGCGTTTTCCACTCGATTGTAATATCCTTTAACGTGCTTTTTAGCTTTTTCTGGGTCTGAACTTGTGGAAAGCCAGAAATCATCTACCGCTTTTTTTAGGTTTTGATATTTTTTCATTTTTCCATACTCTCGTTTAGAAGTAACGAATCGTAATGGATCAAACATTTCTTTGGTAGTATTTACTTCTGGAAAATCATTTGGGTATTGGAATAGAGTAAGTCCGGAACGACTTGACTTATCATCAATTCCAAAATGGTAAATTCCTGCTTCATCAGCTTCAAAAGCTGCCGTGTCGTTAACTACTTCCAGGATAACAGAATAGAAATTATCAAAATCAAATGGTTTTGGATTTACCATTGAAAATGGAGGGCTGGAAACCGGGAAAATGGTTTTGTAATTCCTACCTATAAATTGAGAAATGCTTTTATGCTTGTAAATAATAGCTAGTTTCTCGTGTTTATAGAAGTAGTTACGGAATAAAACGGAATTGTTTTCTTTTAAGATTACCTTGAAGAATTGTCTATTTCGTTCGTCTTTTTTATTAATGTTTAGAAATGAAATTGTTTTCTGGCTATTATTTAGATCGGTGGTGGTAACCTTTAAAATATAATTAGAACCAAAATCAACATCGATATTAAATGTTCCTTGAAGTTGAGAAATACCTGTAGTCGCAATAGTATCTATTTTAATAAAGGAAGAACTATCAATGACTTCTTTAGAAGAATAATCGGTATATAGTTGCCATGCAATCCGAACCTGAGCCATGTATTGCTTGCTTTTAGATTCCATAGAATAAGTCAAGCCTTTGTTCTCAAACATGTAGTTTATTTCCGTGCTGGAATTGGTGGTATGATAAACTCTAAACCGTGGTTGTGGTACGCCTGAGTTGCTGGAATACATGTCTTTAAAGTCAGTTTCGCTTAAAGAAACACCCCGCTTACAGCTTTGGCTTGTTCCTAAAAAAAGGACTGCCCCAATAATAAAAACGACTATTTTAAATGGCTTCATCAATATTTGGTTCTATAGCATTTTCAAAATTTTCATCTAAAACATCCGAAGGTAACGACTTTTTGGCTTTTGCTCCAAGTGATTTTAACCTTTCTGTTTGTCCAATAATATTTCCTTTACCCGATTGTAATTTATTAAAAGCGGAATCGTACGCCAATTGACTCTGTTTTATTCCTTTTTCAATTTTTTTAAGATCATCTATAAAGCCTACAAATTTATCAAACAAAGTGCCACCAACACGTGCTATTTCTAGCACATTTCGAGTTTGTCTTTCATGTTTCCACGTTGACTCAATTGTACGTAAAGTAGCCAATAATGTAGTAGGACTTACAATGACAATGTTGCGTTCCCATGCGTAGTTAAATAGCTCTGTATCTTCTCGCAATGCCACGCTAAAAGAAGCTTCTATGGGTAAAAATAGTAGCGTGAAATCAGGAGAGTTGAACTCTTTGGTATCATAATATGATTTATCACCTAGTTCTTTAATATGAGATTTTAAAGAAGTCACATGTAAATTCAACTGGGCTTTTTCTTCTTCAGAGCTGTTCGCGTTAACCATGCGCTGGTAAGCTGTTAATGAAACCTTGGAGTCAATAATAATGTGTTTGTCATCGGGTAAGAAAACCACCGCATCCGGAATTCTTCTTGAACCATCTTCGGTAGTAATATGTTCTTGAAGTTTGTATTCAGAGCCTTTATTAAGACCCGAGCGTTCCAGTACACGTTCTAGTACAATTTCTCCCCAATTACCTTGATGTTTATTGCTGCCAGTTAATGCTTTTGTGAGGTTATGGGCATCGTCACTTAGTTGTTCATTTAACTTAACGAGGCTTTCAATTTCTGTTTTTAGGGAGGCTTTTGATTCGGCCTCTTTCAAATATTTATCGTCAATGTTTTTCTTGAATCGCTCTAAATCTTCTTTTAGTGGATTTAGAATATTGTTTAATGAACTAGAACTATTTTGCGTAAGTGATTCCGAGTTTTGTTTAATTAATCTTCCGGCAATGTTCTCGAATTCCTTATTAAATCGCTTTTCTACATCTGCAGTTTCTTTCTGCTGAACTTCCAGGTTTTTATTAATCGCTTCCAAAGCAGAAACCTTACTTGATAATTCGCTCTTTTCGTTTTGAAGAATTTCCTTTTGTTCGGCTAGCCTAAGACTGGTTTTTTCTAGTTCACTATTGGAATGCTCTAAATTTTCAACCTTGGTTTTTAACGATGCGTGTTGAATAGATATAGAATCATGATTTTTTTCGACTTCAGTTAAGGTAACCTCAATTTTGTTTTTAATGAACTGAAGGCTCTCTA
This sequence comes from uncultured Desulfobacterales bacterium, assembly GCA_964195485.1. Taxonomy (GTDB): domain Bacteria; phylum Bacteroidota; class Bacteroidia; order Flavobacteriales_G; family Salibacteraceae; genus CAJXZP01. The sequence goes on along the minus strand of CAXMPG010000137.1, from coordinate 16,963 downwards.
GTTGACTTTCAAGTTTTGCGGTTTCAATTTCTAGGGTTCTAATTTTCGACTCCTTTTCAGCGTTTTCCTTCCTTAAGGTATCCATACTAGAAGCTTCATTTTTAGGCTTGAAAAGCTTCAAAAGAACAACCGTTACAATAACGCCAACAACTAGTCCAGAAATAATTCCAATAATATCCATATTGATTTTTTACGCTTTACAAATCTACGGCTTAAAAGAAATTAATAAACCCAAAATGTACTTTACCTGTTTTTAAATTTAAGGGGTTTCCAAATTGACTTCCTACGGCATAATTTAAGGAGAACAAACCTACACCAGTTCCAAATGTAATTCCAGCACCAAACCCAAAGGGGATATCTGTTTTGTAATTCGTAATGGAGTTTTGTTCATACCATCCAATATCTGAAAAAACACTTATTCTAGAATTTTCATCAAAGAGTAATCGGTACTCGATAGTGGCTATAGCAAATGAAGAAGCAAAAATTGATTGTTCATCAAATCCACGAAGGGTGTGGAGGCCTCCAATACGATAGAGCTGATTATCTACCAAATTAGTAGACTGCTTAATGCCCGTATTTGCTTTTAAAAGTAGCGTGGTGTTTCTAGTTATTGGTTGAAGAAAACTAAGTTCGATTTGACTTTCTATAAACGTAGATTCTAATTCAATTGAATCATAGTTTACTTGCTCTAACGAGGTGTTTTTGATTATTTCATTTGTACCTGCTCCTGCGGTTAAGTCGATTATCCAACCAGAGTAGGGGTTGAATTTATTCTCTACAAAAAAACCGGTAAACCCGACCCCATACGTATTGTTTAGCGCATCGTTATACGGAGGGATTTCCACACTGTTCTCATATAATTTGGTAGAAATAAGTGAAGTGGCGTATTTATTGAAATAACCTCTAAACTGGCTTCCGTTATTCAACATAAATGGAATAGTGAAATTATGGTTTACATTGTTAAAGGTGGTGTCTCGTCTGTAAATATCCAGTTTATACCCAAATCCAATAGGCGTTTTAAATAGAAATGGAACCTGGATAGCGGCATTTATTTCTTGAGTTTGATCCTGTAGTCTTTGCCAACGTAGATTAAGTCGTTCTCCTTGGCCTACAATATTTCCTAAACTAATTTTCACGTCACCGGTTAGGACCATTCCTTTATTATCAGGTTGAGGCTGAAGTCCAATGATACCATCAAATACATTTGCTTTTTTTGGTTTTAGAATAAGAATTATTTTACAAGAGTTTTCCGTGAAAATTACCTCATACGGTTTCAGTTCAGCCATAAAGGGATTTTCTCTTATGCGTTTCCCAATACCTTTTACAATTCGTTCATCATACGGTGTTTTAGCCTTTACTTGGATAATGTTTTCTATGTAGTTTCTGTTAAGCTTCGTGTTTTCTCCTATTATTTCAATACTATCAATAAGGTAGAACTTATTCTTTTTCAAAATCACAGCAGCTTCAATTTTGTCATTCTCAATAACTATTTGGTCCAGTTTAATCTGCGCAAAGGGGTATCCTGTATTTTCAAGGTAGGTGAGTGCATCATTGAAAAACCGACTTACTTGCTCGGGATTAAATGGTTTCTCTAAAAATTGTTTGTCCCTAAAACCAGTCCTGCTTAGTATTTCTTCATCCACGGAATCGGTATGAAGTGTGGCCCATTCAAATTTCTGTCCAATAAATAGGTAGGCAGTTTGAACAATGGTATCGCCTACTAAGCTATCTAACGAAGCAGATAGAAAACCTATTTTTTGCAATCCGTTGATGTATTCTTTTAGCGCCAGTTGAATTTCATATTTGGTACGAAAGGGTTGTGAATTAGGCAATTTTTCAGGTAATTGGTTTTGGTTAGTTGCAATAATTTTTAACTCAATACTTGTTTGACTGAAAGCTGTGGAGCCTAGCAGGATGCTAATAATGAATATGAAAAATCTTAATTTCAATACCTTATTTAATTAACCAATTAATAGATTTCTGATTAGTCTCTTTTAAATATGCATTAATCTGAGAGAATGGTTTGCTTCCAAAGAATCCATTTCTAGCTGAAAATGGAGAAGGGTGAACGGAAGAGATTATTAAATGTTTGGTCGTGTCAATTAATACAGATTTGTTTTTGGCATAATTACCCCAAAGTACAAAAACAACATTTTTTTGATGGTCTGAAATTGCTTTTATGGTAGCATCTGTAAACTCTTCCCAGCCCTTTTTTTTATGCGAATTGGGTTGCCCTTTTGTAACTGTTAAAACGGCATTTAATAGAAAAACACCTTGCTTAGACCAATCCGTTAGTTCACCCATAAATTTATCGGGTATCGGGATGTTTAAGTCGGACTCTAACTCTTTAAAAATATTCTTTAGAGAAGGAGGTTGTCGTACGCCTTTTTTAACGGAAAAACTAAGTCCATGCGCTTGGTTTTCGCCATGATATGGGTCTTGACCAAGTATTACAACTTTAATATCTGATAATTTATTAGTGGTGTATGCATTGAAAATTTCGTTAAAAGGAGGGAAAATAGTCGCTAATTCTAACGCTTCGTCTAACCAGTTCATTAACCCAACAAACGCATGGTCTTGTATGGTTTTATCTAGATGATATAACCATTCATTTGGAATGCTTTTGATGACCGAAAAGTTTTTCATTTTAACAAGTTTATAAACGTAACGATGTATATAAATGCAATATAACGATATAAATTCGTTCTTATAACGTTGTTATTTTTGAATTGTGATAAATATCAGGTAGTTTTGTACCACCTAAACAAAAAACAGTAAAATGAAAAAACTTGCATACGTTTTCATCGCTATTTTCGCTTTTGGACTTATAGGCTTATCGTCTTGTTCTCAGAGCTATAAATGTGCTGCTTATGGAAATACATATCAATCTTCTGGTTATAACAAACGATAAGGTTTAATGAATTGGCGAAAGCTTACTTCAAAATCTGAGTTTGACGATATATTGATGCAGAGTCTTTTAGAAGGGTCTGCATTTGTTTTGTTCAAACATTCTACGCGCTGTATGGTTAGTACTATGGCGCTAAGGTCGTTTGAGGCCGAATATGAAAGTGATATGCACGCTTACTTTGTAGATTTAATCCAATACAAAGAACTCTCCAACCATATTTCTAAAGTAACAGCGATTCAACATCAATCACCGCAAGTTCTTACCGTAAATAAGGGTAAGGTGATTTACTCTGACTCTCATTATAGAATATCTGCTTCTCAAGCTGGGATTATTAAGTAATAAGATGTTTTAATACGGCTCAGAAAACTTCTTTGATTCGCGTTAACAAATAGGTTATTTTTGTTCGTTCTTGTATAGAACTAGTGAAAAAGATATTCTCCATAGTAATTAGTATTTGTTTTTTTCTGAGTGGGTTCTCCCAAACAGAAAAGTCTCCTGATGATATAAAACTATATTATCGGTCAAGTACCTCTTTTGGCGCGTTTTTTCATACCCAAGGACTTGGCGTTAGTTTCAAGTATCAGCAACATTTATCGTATAAATTAAAGCGAATTTACAGTTTCGAGTTTCAAAACTTGAAACACCCTAAGCAGGAAAAAATTGTAAATGCTTCAGACAATAGTGCGAGAGGTTTTTTTTATAGTAAAGTTAATTCGCTTACAAATGTACGTTTGGGGGTAGGGGCACAAAGAGCGATTGCCTTAAAGGAAGTTAAAAAAGGGGTTCAGTTATCTTGGATTTATAGTGCAGGGTTTAACCTTGGGTTACTTAAACCAATTTATTTAGAGATATACAAGAATTCAGGGCCTGAATTTACGGAGCAAGAGAGATATGATCCAGAAGTTCATACATTAGGAACTATTTACGGTCGAGGAAATTTTTACAGAGGTATTAGTGATATGGAATTTGTGCCGGGACTTTTCGGTAAGTTTGGATTGAATTTTGAATATTCTTCTTATGATGAAAAGCTAAAATCAATGGAAGTTGGCGTTGCCGTTGATTGGTTTTATAAGGAGGTGCCAGTAATGTACGGAACGTATAATAATCAATATTGGGTCACATTTTACTTAATGTTTGAGTTAGGTAAAAAAATGGAGTAGATAGAGTATGGAACCAGGAACGGTAAAACCAAAAAGCGGTAAAAAACATAACCCTGAGGGGAGAATATCACAAAAGAAACCAGATTGGCTTCGTGTGAAATTACCTATTGGAGAAAAATATAAAAAGGTTCGTGCCATTGTTGGCGAACACAAACTACACACCATTTGTGAAAGTGGTAATTGTCCTAATATGGGCGAGTGTTGGGGAGCAGGTACGGCCACGTTTATGATTCTTGGTAATATTTGTACCCGATCTTGTGGCTTTTGTAATGTAGCGACAGGAAAACCACTTCCGGCTGATATTAAGGAACCAATGAGAGTAGCTAGTTCTGTTACCTTAATGGGAGTCAAGCATTGTGTGATTACTAGTGTAGATCGTGATGACTTAAAAGATGGGGGCTCAATTATTTGGGCAGAAACCGTTAATAAGGTTAGAGAAATGAGTCCTACCACAACGTTAGAAACTCTTATTCCTGATTTTGCAGGAAACTGGGATAATTTACAGCGTCTTATCGATGTTGCTCCAGAAATAGTATCTCATAATTTAGAAACCGTAAGAAGGTTAACTAAAGAAGTTCGAGTACAAGCAAAGTACGATCGTAGTCTAGAGGTTTTAAAAAGACTTAAAGAGGGTGGAATGAAAACAAAATCAGGAATTATGCTTGGTCTTGGTGAAACGAGAGAAGAAATTATCGAGACAATGGCTGATCTAAGAGCCGTAAAGGTTGATGTTTTGACAATTGGTCAATATTTACAGCCGAGTGTAGCCCACCTTCCGGTAGAAAACTTCGTTACTCCTAATGAATTCAAAAACTACGAGGTGATTGGACTAGAAATGGGATTTCGTTTCGTAGAAAGTGGGCCACTTGTTAGGTCTTCTTATCGTGCTGAAAAGCATTTATTTTAAGTTTTTCCCACTTTGAATTTTCAATTTAAAATATTTGGAATTTAATTTTTTGGGAAAGTGTAAAAAAAAGTTAAATTGCCACTCATATTCCCAAATCGGGTGTAGTGACTAATTACGTGTTAATTATCACGGTACTAATTAAGTATCAATAGAATAAGAATAATAAAGAATTGCAATAAATTAATGTTTTATGAAAAAAAATAAACTTTTTATCTCTGCTTTAGCTGGAATAGGGTCTTTGCTGGCTCTTTTTGTAGTGTTTTCTAATAGCGGAAACTCTCAATACTCTCCAAGAGAAGAGGCTAATGATTTAGCAAAGAAAGTTAATTCAGACTTTTTTGATGCCATGAGAAAAAATGTGAAAACTGGTGAAGTTGAAGCATTAGATTATATCAAGGCATCTGCTGAAGTGAAGGCGTTGAAAATGAAAAATTCAAGAGCTACATCTTTAACTTGGGACTTTTCTGGTCCTGATAATATTGGTGGTCGCGCAAGAGCAATTGTTGTTGATAATGTAAACCCTAATCTTATATATGCTGGTGGTGCTGGTGGTGGAATGTATATTTCTACAGACGCTGCAGGTACATGGACGTATAAAAGTACGGATTGGGACAATATTCATGTTTCTTCTCTTGCACAGGATGGTAATGGTAGAGTTTATGCCGGAACAGGAATGTACGCTGACACTTACCCAGGTGGTGGTATTTGGGTGAGTGATGATAGAGGTGAAACTTGGACTCATCTTGCTTCAACTGCTCCTAGTCCATCTACTCCAAGTGATACTTGGGCGTATGTAAATAGAATAGCGGTATCTAAAACGCTAAATGCGCAAGGTACTTATTCAGTGTATGCTGGTACTTCAAAAGGATTAAAAGTTTCTGTAGATATGGGAGTTACTTGGACGGAACCTTTAACACTTCCGAATTGTACATCTAATTTACCAGGTACTATTCAAGATGTGGTTACTACCGTTTCAGGAAGAGTACTTGTTGCGTATAATGGAGGTCTTTATGTTTCAGATGATGGTACGACAAGTTGTTCTTACTCTCCTGTTGGCTTAGCCAGTGGAATGGGTGGAAGTACACGAATGAGTTTAGCTGTTTGTGAAAATGATGAAAATATGGTGTATGCTTTTCAAGGTTTCCAAGGAGATCCTGCAACATTCAAGGTATTGACATCTATTGATGGTGGTAACTCTTGGGGACCTCTTCAACCAGCTCCTCCAACGGCTGTTATTGATAGTACTTTTGACTTAATGGGCTCAAATCCGGCAAGATATAATCAAGCGATTTCTGTTGATCCAACAGACTGTAATAGAATTTATGTTGGTGCGGTAGAAATGTATAGAGTTGATGGTGCTTGGTCAAGCATCGCATTAAACTTTGGCCCTCCTGGATTATATGTGCATTCTGATAAACATTTGTTTGTTTACAGTCCACATGATGCCAATACTATGTATGTTGGTTCTGATGGAGGTGTAGGTAAAACAACAAATGCAGCAGATGCAAGTGTGGTTTGGACAGATAATAACAGACATTTTGGAACTACGCAGTATTATGGTATAGCAATGACTACTGGAGGTCAAATTATTGGTGGAACTCAGGATAATGGGACACATTATATTGATCCTACTCTTGGTGGACAAGCCGGTAAAGATGGATTAGAAATTATGGGTGGTGATGGCTTTGATTGTCAAGTTTCAAATATTGCTCCTGTTGCTTTTACATCAATCTATTTTGGAACCTTAGGTAGAGGTTCTTGGGAAGGTGGAGGGTCTATGACTATAATTCACCCTAACTCGGAAGGAGCGTCTCCATTTTATACCATCGTAGGTAATTGGGAATCTGCAAATGATCTTACGAGTTTAGATTCTGTAGTATTCGTAAATGATTCATCTATGTCTGCTATTGGTACAGGTGATGGTGTTAGAAAAGTATACACAGGTACATTAAGAAGATTTCAAGATGCGGCAAAAATTGTTCCGGGTCAAGTGGTATTTGAAGATGTTGCCGGTGTTCAGTTTGCAGATGATAGTGATGTGAATGGTGTCTTAAAAAGTTTTGGTGATAGTGTAGGTACTATTGATTACAGCACTGGTGACTATAGTATTCGTTGGTCATTTGCTCCACCTGTTGGGTCTTTAGTTAATAGTTCGTTTAATGTGAAATTTAATTCTGGTGATACTCTTAATTTATTAAGTCAAAACCAAGCAATTCCTTTTACGTACGTATTGCCTTCAGCTCTTGTAGTTAATGACTCTATTGTTGCTCAAGATCCTGTTCAATCTTTATTGGTTGTGTCAATGAATGGTGGGTTTGATATTACGCGTGAATCATTATATTTTCCGTTACAAGATCCAGTTTGGACAAATGTATCGGCTTTTACACCTACTTGTTTTGAGTTTTCAAATGATGGAAACCACTTATATGTTGGTGGGTATAACGGTAGAGTAATGAGAGTTTCTGGTTTGAATAACTTTTATTCCGGTTCTGATCCAGATTCTGTTTTAACTAAATCATTCATCTTCTCAGGAGGTACAGCTGTTTCAGGAATTAACATTCATCCTACGGATCCTGAGAAATTATTAGTAACTACTGGTGGATACGGTTCTTCAACGCATGTGTATGAGTTGTTTGCAGCACAATCATCAACTAGTGCTGGGTCACAAAGATCTCTTCAAGGTGATTTACCTGATTTTCCAGTGTATGATCCGGAGTATAATGTAAACAATACCGATCAAGTACTTTTAGGTACAGAATTAGGATTATGGATGTCTGATGATATTTCTGGTGCTACTGTGGCTTGGACGCAACAAAGTGGAGCTATGGGTAATGTGCCTGTACTTGATGTACGTCAACAAAGATTACCACACTTTGCAGCTGTAAATTATGGACGTTTTTATATTGGTACTTTTGGTAGAGGAATTTGGACTAACGCTGACTTAGTTGGTGTAGACGAGCCTTGGGTTGATTTTTCAAGAGATACTGAAATTGAAAACTTAAAAATGTACCCAAATCCAGTAATTGCTACTTCTAAATTGTCTTTTGACATGCCAAGTAATGGTTCTGCAACTATTATGATTTATGATATCTCTGGTAAAATAGTTAAGAATGAGGTTAGAAACTTTGCTAAAGGAACTTCTGTTTATGAAGTGAACTCTTCAAGTATGCCGTCTGGAACTTACTTTGTAACCGTGAAAATGGGAAGCATGACTGGAAATACGAAATTTGTGGTGGTGAAATAATACCACCATTTAAAATGATATTTAAGAGGATAGCTTGCTATCCTCTTTTTTTATGCCCTAATTTTTAGGTTGACAGTTTAGCAATTACATCGATTAAAGTGAAGTTCAGCGTTATTGGATTAAAGTTCATTGTATTTTATCAAGAATATAGATGTAGCAATTGGAGAAATGACACCCTAACATCTAAGTGATAATGCAAGGTGAAAAAGATACTTCATGGAGGTAATCCGATGCTCTTAAAACACCATAGCGGCTGTTATTCGTCAATGGGTACAAAGGGGGTGATGTTTTAGGTGAAGACGATTAGAGACGCTGAAATGGAGTCTGATAATAAGTTGCTTTATGTAATATTGGTACAACCTTAGAAACTGGTTTGTGAAAGCGCCAGAGGACGAATCATTGTTTATGAGATTGGCCAGTAAGTTAGGTATTGCGCCAGTAGGATATAGAAATTATTTACTTTGATGAGGTTTAATACCCTGATGCGTTTCTATACTCAGAAATGGCAATCCTTAGAAGCGTTAAAGAGGTGATGTTTAATAGAGTCTTAATTCCCCCAGAGCATTACAAAAAAATATAGCATCCGCACCCTTATCCATTTACGTTAGCAATGGGGTTGGGCTGAATAGAGAGTGCCCTATTCAATTAGATTTACTCTCCTAAAAGTTCGGTAAGTTTCTGTTCTAATGCCGCGCCTTTTAAATCACGGGCTACAATTATTCCATTAGGGTCTATTAAAAACGTTGCCGGAATGGCTTGTACGCCATAAGAAAGAGAACCTTCTGCTTGCCAGCCTTTTAAATCACTAGTATGAACCCAGTTAATTTTATCTTCTTTAATAGCTTCAACCCATTTCTCTTTGTTGTCATCCAAGGAGTAGCCATAAATTTCAAACCCTTTGTCTTTAAATTTATTGTACAACTTCAATACATTAGGGTTTTCAGCTCTACATGGTCTACACCATGATGCCCAAAAGTCAATTAACACATACTTGCCTCTCAAAGAGGATAGCGCTATCAAGTCGTCATTAGGAGATGGGAAGTTGAGTTCGTTTGCTTCATTGCCTACTTGAGCCAGGTTTAAAACACCTACACGTTCTTGAAGCTCAGGTAAAAAGTTGAATTTTGGATAACTCTTTGTCAAACCATTAGCAACAATACTAAATTGTTCTGGATCCTCTTCCGGTTGCAGTCCCATTACCACAAAGTAGGCTGCTATACTACTTGGGTTTTGTTCAATGAAGTCAACCGAGAAAGTGTGAAAAGCAGCATAAAGTCTTTTTTGTTCTTCGAAGCTTTCATAGAGTGCTTTACTGTTTTTTGCCGATTTTTGGTGATTGATATCTATTCGAATACTATCAATTCCCTCTCCTAGTTTCATAGTCTTATCCACTACAACTTTAATTAGTTCAGATTCTTTTGAACCTTCCACATAGTAATCATTATAAAGATCTAAGCCATCTGCTTCTAAAATAATATGATCTCCTTTTTTAGCTGCGATGGTGAGGTACTTATTAAACTCAATCATGATACGGTAAACTGCCATATCATTAAATTCTGTCGTAAAAAGAAAATGGCCATCCTCTTGAATCCAAGTGGTATCAATAGGTATAATTCCACTTGGAGTTTGAATAGAAAGCGTTAACTGGGCTCCCGGAATATTGTCAATATACCCAGATACGGAAGATTCCGAAGCAGGAGTTTTTGGGCTTTCGTCACAAGACGTAAATAGTAATGAAAAAGTTAAGAGTAGAAATATTACATTTTTCATATGGATACGAATTGATTTTAAGATTTGATTTTTTTCATTAAAAGCTGATTGGTCTTTTTTGGATCTGCTTTACCGCCTGAGGCTTTCATGATTTGGCCCATAAAGAATCCAATAAGTTTCATTTCTCCACTTTTAATTCTACTTGTTTCATCAGGGAAACTTTCAAAAACACCATCAATAACAGCGTCTAATTCATCTGAATTACTGTTTTGAAGAAGGTCTAGCGTTTCGGCTAGTTTGGTTGGTGAATTCGATGGAGCTTCTACTAACGCAGGAAACAATTTTTGCGAAGCAGAAGAATGACTTATTTTATTAGAAGAAATTAGCTCAATAATTTCAGCTATCTGTGATGGCGTAATTGGAAAGTTGCCAATGGTAATTCCAAATTTATTGAGGTGAGATTTTATTTCACCCATTACCCAGTTTGCTGCGGCTTTATAATTGGTAGTAAGTGTTACAATTTGATTATAGAATTGGCTTATCTCTTTTGATTCAATAATATTTAATGCGTCATATTCACTAAGACCAAAATTAGTTGTGAATTTTTCTAATAACTCATTAGGTAGTGTTGGCATTTCTGATCTGAAATTTTCAATTTCGCTATCATTTACGGTATATGGTAATAAGTCTGGTTCAGGAAAAAAACGATAATCGTTTACACCTTCTTTACCACGCATCTGAATAGTTGAACCGTTTGTAGCGTCAAAACCTCTAGTTTCTGAGAGAATAACAACCTCTTTCTCCACTAATTCAATTTGTCTTTCAATTTCAAAATCAATCGCGCGCTTTACATTTCTAATGGAGTTCATGTTTTTAACCTCCACTTTTTCACCAAATTGTTTTGCGCCATTTAGCATTACACTAATATTCGCATCACAACGCATAGAGCCTTCTTCCATGTTACCATCGCAAATCTCTAAATATCTAACCAGCTTACGCACTTCAGTAAGGTATTGATATGCTTCATCTGCCGATGCAATTTCTGGTTCGGTAACGATTTCCAGTAATGGAACACCTGCCCGGTTTAAATCTACTAAAGAATTAAATGGGTCAATGTCATGTATACTTTTACCTGAATCTTCTTCAATATGAATTCGTGTAAGGCCAATATTTTTAGTCTCGTTATTTTCTAACCTAATTTTAACCTCTCCTCCAGTACAAATAGGGGTGTCAAACTGGGTAATTTGATATCCCTTTGGTAAATCAGCGTAGAAATAATTTTTACGTGAAAACTCATTATAACGGGTAATTTCACTGTTACAAGCCAATCCTAATTTGATGCCGAACTCAATGCTTTTTTTATTTAAGCGTGGCAAAGTACCCGGATGACCTAAAGAAATAGGACTAACATTAACGTTAGGAGCCTCCCCATACAGATTTGGGTCTGATGAAAATGCTTTACTATTTGTGTTTAACTGCGCGTGAATTTCTAATCCAATTACCGCGGTATATTTATCTCTTATGGCCTTATCCATTGAAAAAATTGATTACAATTTAAGCTGCAAAATTAATGCATCGCCTTCACTAATTCCTTAACTAACAGAACTAGATTTTTTTCGTTCTTTTTTGCGTTTTTTATTACTTCCATGTGAGAAACCACTTGAATTTTACCTTCTACGCCTAAATCGGTAATTACAGATATTCCAAAAACGTCTAATCCCATGTGACGTGCCGCAATTACCTCAGGCACAGTTGACATTCCAACGGCATCTGCTCCAATAATTCTTAGGTATTTGTACTCGGCTGGCGTTTCAAATGTCGGTCCGGTTAATCCTGCGTAAACTCCTTGATGCACCTTGATGTTATTCTCATTTGCAATAATCAAAGCCTTATTAATAAACTCGCGGTTATACGCTTCGCTCATATCAGGAAATCGAGGGCCTAGTTCATCATTGTTAGGGCCAATTAGCGGATTGGTTGGAAATAAATTAATATGATCGTTAATAATCATTAAGTCTCCAATAGCTTGATCTGGATTCAAACCACCAGATGCGTTTGATACAATGAGTGATTCAATTCCTAAGAACTTCATTACACGAATTGGAAATGCTACGCGACTCATATCATAGCCTTCGTAAAAATGAAATCTACCTTGCATTACCAATACTTCTTGTCCGTTAAGATGACCAATGGTTAAACGCCCTTTATGACCCTTTACCGTTGATAATGGGAAGTTCGGGATGTTGTGATAATCAATATCACACTCCACCTCAATTGAGTCTGCAATACTACCTAATCCGGTACCTAAAATAATCCCAATTTTTGGAGATAATTTTGTTTGACTTTTAATAAAATCTGCTGCTTCTTTATATTTTGCTAACATGTTCAATAATGTTTTTTTGAAATTCCTTGTCTTGATTAAACAGCATGCTTACTTGAATTGGCAACTCAAAAGCAGCTGTTTTAAAATTTTGTTTTTCAAACAACGGCTTTAGTTTCACTGCATCTTTTGACGTAGTAATAATGGTTGCGTTGTTTCCCATCGACTTCAATTTAGTTGTAATAGTGTCGATGTCGCTTTCTGAATAATTATGGTGATCTTTATATTTTAGTGTTTGAATAGTATTTCCACGTTGTATTAAAAAGGCCTCAATAGGCTTAGAGTTTACTATTCCAGTAACCAAAAGCGTATTTGATTGATCTACCCATGACTGATTATTATTATTAAACCCAAGGGGTGTTTTATATTCAATAGTTGAAAAATATACTTTTTGTTTTGATGAAGGATTAATTCGCTTCATTATCTCATTTCTTTCCGATTCAGAAAGAGTTGCCAAACATTTGGTGACGATAATAATATCGGCTCGGCCTTTATTACTGGAAGTCTCTCTCAAATTACCTGCGGGTAAAACAAAATCGGTATAAAATAAATCACTGTAGGTGGTGAGCAGGATATATAACGAACCCGTAATTTTTCTATGTTGAAAAGCATCATCTAAAATAACAACTTCCGATTTCTGTTCTTTAATTAATCGTTCCACCCCAGCTGCTCGGTCTTCGCAAACCGCAACATCAATGTTTTTGATGGTATTAAAAATCTGTAACGGTTCATCTCCAATAATATTGGCTGTTGATGATGAGGTGGCTAAATGATAACCTGTTGATTTTCGTCCGTAACCTCTACTAAGAACTGCTGTTTTCCTGATGTCTTTTAAAAGGTTAGCAACGTATTCGGTATGAGGTGTTTTTCCAGTACCGCCCACAGAAAGATTTCCAATTACGATAAGGGGAATGTCAAAAGAACTAGATTTTAAGATATGCCGATTATACAAGAAATTCTTGATTCTTGTAACTCCATCGTACATTACAGATAACGGAAAAAGTACTAATCTAATTTTTGACATCAAAAGACGAAATTACGCATAATTTACCATATAAAAAGAGCAATAAGTAGAATCAATTTAACAATTGTATTTAACTTTTTGATGATGCTTTAAATTAGGGGAATAACGTAATAAAATTGTGGGGCTTGATAGCGGATAAGTACCAATACGGGCTAGAAATAATCATTATATTTGCCTAATCTTATTTTGGAAACCAGTTTTATTTGACCGACTCATTATTAACACAATGAAACACCTATACATACTTTTACTTAGTAGCTTATTCACGCTACCTACATTCGCTGTAAAAACGGAAGAGTCAGCAAAGCTAACCACAACCTTAGCCGAAGGTAATCAGTTTCTGTCTAATCAACAAACAGCCTTTGAAGAAAACAAAGGACAGGTAACTGGTGAAGATGGCCCGAAAGTTAAATTCACTTTCCAATCAGGAGGCTTATCTATTTTCTTAATGCCAACTGGAATTTCTTATCAATTCAACAAAACGCATTACCCAGAAGGCTTCAAATATCTTGACAAATTTGCGACTCAAGAAGAACAAGAAGAAATGGATAAACTGGCTGATAAGATTAGGCTAGAAACTTACCGAATGAATGTGACCCTAGTAGGAGCAAATTCAAACGCAAAAATCACTACAGAAGGAAAAAGCGAAGATTACATTCAATACTATAACCACAATGCGCTAGATGTACATAGTTATAGCAAAGTAACCTATCATGACATTTACCCTAATATAGACTGGGTGATATACAAAAATGGAGAAACTATTAAGTATGACTTTGTAGTTCATCCAGGAGGAGACCCTGAAAAAATTAAACTAGAAACGACCCATGCTGAAAATATTGAGTTGGATGAAAAGGGTAATCTCATACTAACCACAAGTATGGGTGCTATTACTGAAAACAAACCGGTAAGTTTTCAAAGCGAAAATGAAATAATTACTGAATTTGAGTTAGTTGAAAATGTACTCACCTTTAATGTTGACGGTTATAACAAAACGGAGGATTTAGTGATTGATCCTGTCTTGGGTTGGGCTACTTATTTTGGAGGGAGTGGTGGTGATTACGGAACTTCATGTTCAGTGGATGATTCGGGTAATGTGTATATGGTAGGAAGTACGGGTTCAACCACTAGCATCGCCTCTGGAGGACATCAAAACACGCATGGAGGTGCGAATACTGATGCTGTGATTGTAAAGTTTAGTTCTTCAGGAACAAGGTTATGGGCGTCTTATTACGGTGGAATCGCAACGGATGGAGCATCCTTTTGTGCGGTTGATGATTCTGGTAATGTTTATATGTGTGGCTCTACCAATTCAACAACAAATATCGCTTTAGGCGGTTATCAAGATACAATAGGAGGTGGAGGTCTTTATGGTAGTGATGCATTTCTGGTTAAGTTTAATTCATCAGGATTACGTTTATGGGCTACTTATTATGGTGGAATTAACCCGGAGTCTGGGTACGGTTGTAAAGTAGATGATTCTGGTAACGTTTATTTGGTTGGAGCTACCAAGTCTATTGCTGATATTTCTTCAGGTGGTCATCAGAGTAGTCTAGGAGGGAATTATGACGCATTTATTGTAAAATTTAGCTCAGCCGGAGCGCGATTATGGGCTACATATTATGGTGGGGGATCAAATGACTTTGGTTATTCCTGTGCTTTAGATGATTCAGGAAATTTATATATTGCCGGAGGTACTAGTTCATACTCAAATATATCATCAGGAGGTCATCAAAATAATTATGGAGGAGGAACTACCACTTCTTCTCGGGGTGATGGCTTTTTGGTTAAATTCACATCCTCTGGATTACGGTTATGGGCAACATATTATGGAGGATCGGCTACGGACCAAGCCAGATCCTGTACGGTAGATGGTTCTGGTAATGTTTATTTGGCAGGGCGAACAAAGTCGAATTCAAATATAGCGTCAAGCGGTTATCAAAATTCCCAATTAGGAAGTGAGGATGCCTTTCTGGTTAAATTCAGTTCTATTGGAGTACGATTATGGGCAACTTATTATGGCGGAACGGGTATTGACGGTGCTATGTCTTGCGCAGCAGATTATTCAGGTGTAGTTTATTTGTCTGGATTTACAACCTCATATAACCACATAGCATCAGGAGGTTATCAAAATGTATATCAAGGTGGTGGTCCATATGGCGGAGATGCATTTTTAGCTAAATTTAGCCCATTGGGAGCACGATTATGGGGTACTTATTATGGTGGTGCTGCTAATGATGAAGGTGCTTTTTGTGCGGTAGGTGATTCAGGCATTGTTTATTTTGGAGGATACACTGGGTCAGCAACAAATATTGCTTCAGGAGGTTACCAAAATACTTTTGGAGGAACCACAAATTCTGGAGATGCATTTTTGGCGAAGTTTTATTGTGGTCATAATGTAGTTGATTCTCAAACTGCTTGTAATGCCTATACTTGGATAAACGGAGTGACCTATACCACAAGTAATAATAGTGCAAAAGACACTTTGTTAAATGCATCTGGTTGTGATAGTGTTATTAACCTAAATCTCACTATAAACAACGCTAATACTGGTACAGATGTCATTACAGCATGTAACGATTATACCTGGATAAATGGAGTAACTTATTCTACTAGCACCAATACAGAAAAAGATACTTTAATAGATGTATTTGGTTGTGATAGTATTGTAACTCTAAACCTGACCGTATTTTATTCAAATACCGGTATTGATACCCAAATTGTGTGTGATAGTTATACTTCATTAAATGGCACCACATGGGTAACTTCAGGAATATATCAAGATACCTTAACCAATGTAAATGGGTGCGATAGTATTGTTACACTCCACCTTACAATAAACAATTCAATTGCAGTAATCGATACCCAATCAGCGTGTAATAGTTACACATGGGTTAATGGTGTGACCTATTATACGAATAATAATACGGCTGTTGATACATTAATCGGTTCATTAGGTTGTGATAGTATTATTACACTTAACCTAAGTATTAATGTAAATGAGAGTATAGATACAATTTCAACGTGTAATAGCTATACATGGATTAACGGAATTACTTATACCAACGGTAATACAACAGCCAGAGATACATTGGTAAATGCCTTAGGATGTGATAGTGTGATTACATTAAATTTAACGATTAGGAATTCAAACACAGGAATTGATGCTCAAATAGCATGTAATTCTTATACATGGATAAATGGAGTGACTTACAATTCAACAAATAATACTGCAAAGGATACATTGATTAATGCATTTGGTTGTGATAGCATTGTCACCTTAGATTTGACAATAAATTATCCAAGTACTGGAGTTGATACTATAACAGCTTGTAACCAATACACCTGGGTAAATGGAGTGACTTATTTATCCTCTAATAATACGGCTACACATGCATTAACCAATTCAAATGGCTGTGATAGTGTGATTACATTAAACTTAATGCTTGGTAATTCTAATATTGGTACGGATATTCAAGTTGCATGTAATTCATATACATGGATAGATGGAATAACCTATACAACGAGTAACAATACTGCCACAGTTACCCTTACAAACACTTCGGGTTGTGATAGCATTATAACTTTAAATTTAACCATTAACTCTAATACTGGAACGGACATTATTAA
>CAXMPG010000136.1:0-32651 GCA_964195485.1 uncultured Desulfobacterales bacterium | reverse complement strand
ATAGAAATTTTAAACTCCACTTTAATATTCTCCCACTTCATGGCAGCCACACATGATTCTAATGTTCTATGGGTAAACTCATAAGTTAAGTATTCATGAAACGCTGTTTCTTTTGGCATCACCTTTATTCTAGCTTGATCTTCATCTTTAGAATAGTAATACGATCCCCAAGAATTAGAATTTTTCGAAAAAATGATAATCCACTCCTTTTCGCCAGGTTCCATAAACAAACCATAAGTTCCTGCAGGAATCGGAGTTCCCTCTACTAAAACGTTTTCCGTAAAAGTTATGGTGGTATTTTCATTTGCACCAGCTCGCCACGGTGATGGGTTTTCTACTGAACTAGCACCAAAATTTAGGTTTGTTGCTCCATACGGAACTAACTCTCCCCAAATATGTCCTGTTCTATCCGTTCCATTTGGACTATGCACATCTGGACTACTATATGTAATGGTGGTAGATACAAACCCCATAAATTGCGTTACGGCAGATTTTTGGTTATCGCCACTGGGTGGAGTTGTTATTTTTTGCGCACCAACTAGTACCGGAGCTAAAATAGTCGTAACAAATACGATACTGTTTAATATTCTTTTTACCATAATTTCTTAATCTAAAATTAAGGGTTAAAACCAAAACAGGAGGTAAACAGTGCGCATACCTCCTATTCAGTAGCTAATTGAATTATTTAATTCCTAATTTCTTTTTTAATGCTTTTGGAATACCATCTTTATGTACTAAAATATTCATGGTCTTGTAACGCACGTATGCTTCAGAAGCAAAAAAGTAACCATCCGTATTTTTAGTACCCCAAGAATTTTTAACGATATAGTATTTCGTTCCAAATTGATCCGTTGCTAATCCAGTAATATGCATTCCGTGATCATCTGTTGTTTCTTGCGTATCATACGCTTTCTGACGATTTTCTTGCGTAACAACTAACTCATCTACGGGAGCATCAAAGGCAGAACCATTTTTCTCAGCTCCAGCATCACTAAAGTTTTTATTGTCTTTTCCTTTTACAGAAATATTGTCCAAATCAGCTGGAACAACAGCAAGTCTGTCTCTATATGAAAATCCTTTCTCGCTAACATCTGCCGCCCAAGCCAGAGAATAATCATTGGTCAATGCATACTCCATTACTTCCATAAACTCATCTATTGGAAGATTATAAAAGTCTTTCCATAACCAATTATCCGCCACCGCTATTGGGAATTCTGTATAATAAGGATGATGATTAAATGAAGTAATAGCTATGTAATCATCCGGATTTAATCCCGTTTTCTCTAAAAATGATTGCGGAGTATATAATTTACCATCGAAAGTAAATTCTTCTGGTAACTCCCCTAAATATGCATCAAGCGTCCCATCTATCGCAGGATGCCAAGCAGTAGATAATATTTTATTGGGATTCTTTACAACTACATCAACCATGGCTTTAAGCATTTGATCCATTTCATTATGAATATGCTTTTCCGTTCCATAATTCAATCCGGTATAAATAGTATCAGGTACCATTCCGTAATGTTTCATTACATAAAGAACGTCAGTAAGCGCTCCACCCGGACCAAAGTTTAACTCTCCGTACATTCTTACGGTTTTCTCTGCTTTATCCGAGTATGTATGCCACACAACAAACATTTCTGAAAAATTATACGTGCCATTTCCTAATCTTTCTGCTTCTGCTTCAAAGAATGAAAGTGAAGAGAAACTCCAACATGTACCTGAACTACCCTGATTTTTAACATCAGTAGCATCAATACTATTCTTAATGGTAAATAAATATCCGCCATCTTCCGTATTTCTAACGGTATCAGCATTTTGAGCTTGAAGTCCTCCCATAGAAGAAACTGCAACGGCTCCGATTAGAGCAATTTTTTTAAACATGGACATTTTTGTTTTAAACGTTATAAATTTGGCGGGCAAAGTACAGCGATTATGTGGGATAACAATCAAATATTTGATAAACGGAATATGTTAAGTTTAAGTGACACAAAATCAAGCCTATTGGTAGGCTTATTGGTAGTTTTCATAGCTTTATTAGCGTGTTCACCGCATCCATACCACGTATCATACACTCAAGTGGATTATAAACCAGAAGCCAAGGAATTAACGTTTTCTATTGAATTATTTACAGATGACTTGGAAAACGCCATTAAATTGACGTATAAACCGGAGAAATTCTATTTGGGAGAAGATATTGTATCCGACTCTTCTGAAATCTTGTTACAAAAATACATCAAGGATAAATTTACCGTATTAATGGATGGTGTGGTTCTTAAAAAACCCATATTCTTATCCTCACAAAGTACTCCTGACCGTACCACCATTTATTTCGAGTTTACTGATTTACCCAAATTTCATAGCCTCACCATATACTCGGAGTTACTCACTTCTATATTTATAGATCAACAAAACATTATCGAATTCACTCATAATTCAAAAAAAGAAAAGGCATTATTAACGCTTAAAAAGACAAACGTTACTTGGATAATGAATTAATTACTAGGACATTTGGACTAAATATATTATCGGCATTATTATTCTTATCCTTGTATTAGGACAAATCCGATATTCGGTAATCACTATATCAGTAATCTTTTTTTCTTTGCGGTCTTATTTTACATTTTATGATGAAAATTTCTCATTTCGTTTCTGTTGTTATAATCAGTAGCATTTCGTTGGTTTCAATTGGACAAAACACTATTAAAAACTCCACCTCGTATAGTACTGACAAGTTTAAACAACTTAAAGAAGAGTTACCTGGCCCAAATCAATTCCGTACCGCTTCAGGGGCTCCTGGTTCAGAATATTACCAGCAACAAGCAGATTATGTAATCAAGGTTGTACTGGATGATGAAAATCAAAAAGTCACAGGAGAAGAAGTAATAACTTACCATAATAATTCTAAAGATCAGTTAACTTACTTGTGGATTCAGTTAGACCAAAACATGCGGGCACTAGGTTCTGACAGACAGTTGGTAGAGCAGTCTTCAATCAGCACTCAAGGAATGTCTTTCAGCGACATGAAAAAATTCCAAAATCAATTTGACGGAGGTTTTAAGTTAACAGAGGTAAAATCAAGTAGTGGGGCTGACTTAAGCTACACTATTAATAAAACCATGATGCGTGTTGATTTAGACTCCCCCTTAAAGCCTGGTTCAAAAATGAGTTTTTCAATTAAATGGTGGTATAATATTAACAATCGTATGGAAATTGGTGGCCGAAGTGGCTATGAATATTTTGAAGATGAGGATAATTACTTATACACCATTGCACAATTCTATCCAAGAATGGCGGTTTACAATGAAGTAGAAGGTTGGCAAAACAAACAATTTCTTGGTGGTGGTGAATTTGCTTTAACATTTGGGAATTATAAGGTAAGCATTACCGCTCCTGAAGACCATATAATTGGTGCTACCGGTTCCTTACAAAACCCATCTTCTGTACTTACTTCTGCCCAACGCAAAAGATTTGAGTCCGCAAAAGATTCAGATACTCCGGTATTAATTGTTACCCAAAATGAAGCAGAAGAAGCCGAAAAGACCCACGCTTCTGGCACTAAAACGTGGACTTTCTACGCTGAAAATGTGAGAGACTTTGCTTTCGCATCTTCCAGAAAATTTATTTGGGATGCAATGGGTGTTAAAGTTGGTGGTAAAACAGTGCTTGCCATGAGTTATTACCCTAAAGAAGGAAATCCTTTGTGGGGACAATACTCTACACGGGTTGTCGCACACACTATTGAAACTTATTCAAAATATACTGTTGATTACGTTTATCCTGTGGCTATTTCTGTTCATTCAAAATGGATTGGTATGGAATACCCTATGATTTGTTTTAATGGTGGCCGTCCCTATGCGGATGGTACCTACTCAGAAAGTACAAAGCATGGTATGCAATCGGTAATTATTCATGAAGTTGGACATAACTTTTTCCCGATGATAATTAACTCTGATGAACGCCAATGGACGTGGATGGATGAAGGCTTAAATACGTTTGTGCAATACCTAACAGAACAAGAATGGGATAAGAAATACCCATCTAAAAGAGGACCAGCGCAACACATTGTTCCTTATATGAGTAGCGACCCAACAAAGATGGTTCCTATTATGACCAACTCAGAATCTATATTACAATTTGGAAATAACGCTTATGCAAAAGCTGCAACTTCACTAAATATTCTCAGAGAAACCGTTATGGGTCGTGAGTTATTTGATTTTGCATTTAAAACCTATGCAGAACGCTGGGCTTTTAAGCACCCTACTCCAGCTGATTTCTTCAGAACTATGGAAGATGCTTCTGCGGTAGATTTAGATTGGTATTGGAGGGGCTGGTATTATACTGTGGATAACGTTGACATTGCGTTAACAGACTTGAAGTGGTTTAAAGTAAATACGAAAAAACCTTCTGATGAAGCCGCTATGCAAAAAGTAGAAGACGCCTTAAGTACAGATGATATTGGCACTATTCGCGAAAAGGATGCACCTTCTTCTGTAGTTGAAAAGGATGAATCCATGCGTGACTTTTACGATAAAAAAGAACCTTACAGCTTTAGTATTTTAGACATAGAAAAGTATGAGGCTTACAATGCTAGCTTAGTTCCTCAAGAGGCTTTATTACTGGATTCCAATACAAATTATTATGAGCTTCATTTTGAATTGTTAGGAGGTCTAGTGATGCCTATTATCATTGAGTTTGAATTTGAAGATGGTACTACGGAAGTAGTTCGCATTCCGGCTGAAATTTGGAGAAAAAGCAATACCACAGCGACTAAGTTATTCATGTTTGATAAAAAGTTAGTTAGAGTAGTTTTAGACCCATTTCTGGAAACTGCAGATATTAACCGTGCTAACAACTACTGGCCATACCAGCCGCAACCTAGCCGATTTGACTTATACAAATCTGAAAAACATAACAAACGCCAAGAAGTAGGCGAAAACGAAATGCAAAAAGCAAAAAGAGCATCCGAAAAAGAATCTAAATAATACGCAAAAGCTTACATTAAGTTATGAGCGATTTCAATCCTTCTTTTCCATTAAAAAACGGTCATCTAAGTACGATATGGCCAACTTTGTTTCGGAAAGGTTCTATCCATTTTAAAAGGACCAGAATAACTACTGATGATGGTGACTTTTTAGATTTAGATTGGAATACCAACGGAAACAATAAACTACTCATTATTGGTCACGGGCTAGAAGGCAGTTCCAATTCTTCTTACGTTACTGGATTATCCAAAAACGCTATTCTAAATGAATTTGATGTGATAGCTATTAATTGGCGTGGATGTAGCGGTGATCTGAACCATAAGTTCGAGTCGTACCATACCGGTAAATCTGATGATTTAAGAATTGTAATCCATCATATTCTAAAAGAATACTCCTACCCTTCTATTTTTTATGTGGGCTTTAGTATGGGAGGTAATATCGGATTAAAATATGCCGGTGAACAAGGAACTTCTATTGACCTAAGGATAAAAAAAATAGGTGCAATTTCTACTCCTGTTGATTTAGAAAGTTCTTCCTACAAACTAGCGCAAACACAAAACAAATTATACATGTTTAGGTTTTTGCGAACCTTAAAAGAAAAATACGTAGAAAAACTAAAACTTTTTCCAGAGAAAGAATTGGATACCGCTAAGATATTAAGTTCTAAAACGTTTTTAGAATTTGATGAACATTTCACCGCTCCAGCAAATGGATTTATTAATGCAGTGGACTATTGGACAAAATCAAGTAGTAAGCCGTACCTGAAATCAATATCGTTACCTACGCTAATTATTAATGCTGAAAACGACCCCTTCTTAGCCGTAGAATGTTTCCCTTTTCAAGAGGTTAGTTCCAACCCATTCCTTAAAATGTTGGTTCCTAAATATGGCGGTCATGTGGGCTTCATTGAATCAATAAATCAATTGGAACTCACGTGGGCAGAGAAAGAGGTTCTACGATTTATTACCGAATAAATAGTTTATTAGATATTTAGTCAACCCTATTTCAAATCATAGATTCTGAATTAAAAACCATAAAAAAATCCCGACACCTTCGTGTCGAGATTCATCTAATAGTATTTTTAGTAACTGCTAAAAAGATACTGTTGGCGCAACATCTGAACCTTTATTAGATTCAAAGTATGGTTTTTCTTCAAATCCATTACTACTAGCAATAAACTTATTTACAAATCCTTTCGTATAGGTATTGTATTCTCTTGACGACTCATTAAATCGGTTTCTAGCCACCGAAATTCTATTTTCAGTACCTTCCAATTGCGCTTGAAGTTGCATGAAATTTTGATTCGCTTTTAGATCCGGGTATTTCTCTACCACAACCATTAATTTACTTAATGCACCACCTAATCCACTCTGAGCAGAATTGAATTTTTGAAGGTCGGCTGAAGTCATGTTACTTGGATCAATGTTTACAGATGTTGCTTTTGCTCGTGCCTCAACAACTCCCATTAAAGTTTCTTTTTCATGATCCGCATACCCTTTAACCGTACTCACCAAATTAGGAATTAAATCAGACCTTCTTTGATACTGGGTTTCTACATCAGCCCATGATTTGGTTACTCCCTCTTGCATTTGAACCATTGTATCGTATTTCCCCGTAAACCAAGAAAACCCAATAAAACCTAAAAGGAAAATAACTCCTACACCAATTAATACATTTTTCATAAACTTATAATATTTTATTTACCAATAATCTGGTAAAATTAGACAAAAAAAGGGCTTCTCATTTGGAGAAGCCCTAATCTTAAGATTTATTAATCAATTAACGCTACGCTTCTTTTCAAGAAAGCGCTTAGTTTTTCTCCTTTCAATAAATTTTGAGAAAGCAATGCTAAATCAATAGCTTGTTGGGCTAAATTAGATTTTTTAGTGGCATCAACTTCTACCAAAATTTTACTCGTTAACGGGTGATTTGCATTCACAACCAAGTTATACATATCCGGGAAATTTCCCATTCCCATCATTCCGCCACCCATGGCTTGTTGATCCTTCATACGTCTCATGAACTCTGGTTTGGTTATGATAACAGGAGCATCATTCTCCGTCATAGCTTCAAACTGAACCGTGTAAGATTGTTTGTCAACTAATACTTCAATAACTTCTTTCAACTCTTTTTCTTGATCTTCAGAAAGGTTTGAAGAAACCTCTTCATCTTTTTTAATCAACTTATCAATCGTGTCAGAATCAACACGTACAAAAGTAGCATTCTCTAATTTAGATTCTAAAAACTGAACGTAATGCGGTGTTAAAGGCGTATCAAAAACTAGAACATCATATCCTTTGTTTTTAGCACTTTCGATAAACACATGTTGCTCTTCTACGTTATCAGAGTATAAATAAACTACTTTTTTATCCTTGTCTGTTTGATTCTCTTTGATTTTATCTTCATACTCCGCTAAAGTGGCATAACTACCATTTACGCTTTTTAATAATAAAGACTTTTTGATTCTGTCAAAGAATTTCTCATCTGTTAAAGCACCATATTCCATGAATACTTTAATGTCATCCCATTTAACCTCAAAATCAGCTCTGTCTTTCTTGAACATAGAAGCCAATTTATCAGCTACCTTCTTTGAAATATGAGAAGAAATCTGTTTAACTTGCTTATCTTCCTGCAAATAAGAACGAGAAACGTTTAATGGAATATCCGGAGAATCAATTACCCCATGAAGAACCGTCAAGAACTCAGGAACAATATTCTCTACATTATCTGTAATGAATACTTGATTTGAATAAAGATTAATTTTATTCTTTTGAACTTGAATATTGTTACCCAATTTAGGGAAATATAAAATTCCCGTTAAATTGAATGGGTAATCTACATTCAAATGAATTTGAAATAATGGATCTTCAAAAGTGGAAGGATATAACTCTTTGTAAAAACTAGTATAATCCTCATTTGTTAAATCAGCTGGTTTCTTAGCCCATGCTGGATTAGGATTATTGATAATATTATCAACCTGACGTTGAATTTGTTTTACATTATCATTCTCATCTTTTTCACCACTTGGGTCATCATACGATTCTGATTTTGTTCCAAATTTAATGGCAACAGGTAAGAATTTACAGTACTTATCTAAAATACCAGCAATTCTATTTTCTTCTAAAAACTCTAAAGAATCATCATCTAGGTGCAATACGATATCTGTACCTCTATTCTCTTTAGTGATTTTCTTCATGTTATACTCTGGATCACCATTACAAGTCCATTGTACCGCATCTTCATCTTTATAAGATTTAGTGTTTACCTCTACCTCTTTTGATACCATGAACGAAGAGTAAAACCCAAGTCCGAAATGACCAATAATACCGGCATCCTTACCTTCTTTCTCATATTTTTCTAAAAACTCTTCTGCTCCAGAAAAAGCCATTTGATTCAAATACTTCTTGGTTTCTTCTTCTGTCATACCAATTCCGTTATCGGAAATAGTAAGCGTTTTAGCCTCTTGGTCAATTATTACTTCAACCATTAAATCATCTACATCACCTGCAAACTCACCTGCTTGTTTAAGTGCTTTAAGTTTTGAAGATGCATCAATTGCGTTTGAAACCAACTCACGTAAGAATATTTCGTGATCTGAATACAAAAACTTTTTTATTACTGGGAATATATTTCCCGAATCTACTTTTATTTTTCCTTTAGCCATTTTCTATATTTTGAGTTCTGCTCTTTTCAATTGACGTACCAAATAAGAAAACATGACAGGCTGTCTCCCTTATATTAATTAATGAATCCTTTGTAAGTTATTCTTGGCAAATACACTGTAAAAATGACATTTTCAAGCTTTATTTTTACTTGTCATAAGTGATAAAAAACGTTAATTTTGTTCCAACAAATAATAAAACTATGAAAATATTTAAATGGGCATCCTTAATGGTTGTCATTAGTCTTTTAGTTTCCTGCTATCCGGAAAAAGATAGATCGATTAGTGATTTTGATATCGTACTTACCAACTTTTCCGACACTGCAAATTTTGACAATTACTTAACCTACGTTCTTTCAGATTCATTGATTCTAGTTTACGATACGACAGAAGACAAACCAGAATACCCCGTAGAAGAGGCAAATGCTGTTATGAGTTCAATCAGAAAAAACATGATGGACTACGGATGGATTGAAGTAACCGGAACAGATACACCAGATGTGTATATTGAACCAACATCATGGAATAGTACTATTTCGGGAGTTGTTTATTACCCAGGTTATGGATACCCTGGATATGGTTACCCGGGATATGGATGGGGATACCCATGGTATGGTTATGGGGGAGGATCTTCTTATTACCAATATACTACGGGAACAGTAATGATGTATATGCTGGATGTGAAAAATTACGCATATGACGATACACCTGCAGATATATTATGGACTGGTGGAATAAACGGTGTTTTAGCTTCCGGATCAAGTATTAGCAGAATTGAGTACTCCATTAATCAAGCATTTAGCCAATCTTCATACCTTAAGAAATAGTAGACATGAAAAAATTACAGATATTATTAGTCGCTTGTTTACTTTCAACGGGCGTTTTTGCACAAGACAATTTCTTCGGAATAACGTATAATACGGCTTTATCAACGGGTGAAACTGCTGATTTTATTGACAATTATAGCTGGGGAGCTCTAGGTTTAGAGTGGAAAAAAATGAAAACAGATAATTTGTCTTTTGGCTTAAATTTATCATGGCAAATATTTAGTCAAAAAGTGGAGCATGGTGCGGTAAAAATTGAAGAATCTAATGTGACCATAGCCGGTACACAATTGAGGTATTTAAACTACTTCCCAATGACGGTTACTTCTAGTTATCACTTTAACCCAGAAGGGAAAGTAATTCCTTTTGTAGGTTTAGGCGCTGGTGCGTATAGAGTATTGCAAAGATTTGATATTAGCGGATTTGTTTATGACCAAGATACATGGAACTTTGGGTTTTATCCTGAAGTAGGTTTAATGATTCCTACCGGAGGAAGTGCAGATTTCTTTGTGAATTCAAAGTACCATTACCTATTCCCTTCTAATGGAGGTCCTACACATACGTACTTAAACATTAATGTTGGTTTTAGTTATTTCTACTAGAATTCAATCTTAAATATTTAAAGCGGCTTTTTAGCCGCTTTTTTTATGCCGTTTTTTTAGTCATGATTTTTGTCACACATTCAATAGACTGAATGCACTTACATTTGTAAACGTTAATACACAAAAAAAATACGATGAATCAAGAAATATCATTTGAATATAATGGAGGAATGTCTCTTAAAGGAGAAGTAAACGGTCATGAGTTGATTATTGATGCTGATGACAGTTTTGGAGGTAACGATTTAGGTCCAAGGCCTAAACCTTTAATCTTGGTAGCCTTAATAGGTTGTACAGCTATGGATGTTGTTTCATTACTAAAGAAAATGAGGGTAGATTTTAAAGACCTAAAAGTTTCTGCCAATGGAGAATTAACAGACGAACATCCTAAGTATTATCATAAAATAAAGTTGACCTTTGATATTTGGGGAAAGGATTTAAATCGAGCAAAGGTAGAGAAATCTGTAGTTTATTCACAAGAAAGATATTGTGGTGTAACGGCAATGTTAGAAAAGTCATCCGATATTACCTACGAAATTATTTATCACGAAGATTAAATTCTTAAGACTAACACGAATTTATTGAAGCATAAAAAAACAGCTTATAATTAAGCTGTTTTTTTACTCTTTTCTCTTTTATACCCCTTTGGAGGATGCGCAAACTTTAATTCATGTTTATGTGAATCTAGTTTATACATTCGGTAACGTTTAATATCAATTTGTTCTCTACCTGATAATATCAAATAAGCAAGAGTCACCCCAAATATTACGTTCACTGCAATCATTAAATAAGGACTCCTAACTCTAAATACCCAGAACATAAGGTCATAAAACCCAACCATCATTAATATAGAAACTTCACGTAACATTAATTTTTCATTACGTTCTTCATACTGTGCGTAGAACTTTCCATATTTTTTCTTTTGATGAAGATATACTTCACGGATTTTACCGGTGTACCAAAACAATTGAATATACCAAAGTATATGCGCTGAAATAAGTACAAACCTACCTATAACCTTTTTAGTTTCTTCAGAATCTAATTTTTGGGTGGTTAAAATTTCATTCGCCTCATTGATTGTAAAAACCGATAAACCCACAATCAAAATAACAATACTGTATCCCGTTGGAATAAAGTTCCAAGCAATTCGTGTATGTCCAAGTAATTTAGTTTTACTACCCATCAATGATTTTTGATACATCAATAGTAATGGACCAGCGAGCATTGAGAAAGGCATTAATAAAACAAACCCAATAATTTGAGTCTCTCCCATTTCTACCTCTGTAAGTAAATTAAATATGAAGAAACTAAGAACTGAAAATAAAAAGGCACTAAAGATAGTTCTTGAAATACCCGTGTTTCTATTCGCGTAAATATCAAGTAAACCAATAGAAAGAACTCCTACAGGAATTAGAAATGTAATTAACGATAATATGAATAAATCCAAGCGTTTTTTTTTTAATTTACGACAAAGGTAAAAAAAAGGAGGCTTTCGCCTCCTAAAAAATCATACTCTGTGACTATATAGTCATAACAGGGATGAATTACTCCATTTCTGCTAAATAACGCTCCGCATCTAACGCAGCCATACATCCCGTACCGGCAGCAGTAATTGCTTGACGATATGTTTTATCCGCAGCATCACCAGCTACAAACACACCTTCTACGTTTGTTTTTGAAGAACCTGGTACATTTTGAATATACCCAACTTCATCAACATCAATATATTCTTTAAAAATATCCGTATTTGGGTTATGACCAATTGCCACAAAGAATCCATCCACAATGATATCTTTCTTCTCACCAGTAACGTTGTTTTTAACTCTAACGCCTTCTACTACACTTTCTCCTAAAACTTCATCGGTTTCCGTATTATAAAGTACTTCAAGGTTTTCCGTTGAGTTAACACGGTGTTGCATTGCTTTTGACGCACGCATTTTGTCTTTTCTTACCACCATATAAACTTTCTTACACAGTTTAGCTAAGTAAGTTGCTTCTTCTGCAGCAGAATCACCTGCACCAACAATAACTACATCTTTACCTTTATAAAAGAACCCATCACACGTAGCACATGCAGAAACTCCACCTCCACTTTTGCGAATTCTTTGCTCACTTTCAAGTCCTAACCATTTTGCAGAAGCACCGGTAGAAATGATTATCGAATCAGCTGTTATTTTTGTTTTTCCATCTACGATTACAGCATGTGGTTTACTAGAGAAATCAACCTCGGTAACTCTACCAAATCGAACATCCGTATCAAATCTTTCCGCTTGATTTTTCAAGTCTTCCATCATAGCCGTTCCATCAACACCTTGTGGGTAGCCAGGGAAGTTATCTACTTCGGTAGTAGTCGTTAGTTGACCTCCAGGCTCCATACCTGTATACATAACTGGATGCATGTCTGCTCTAGCAGCATAAATTGCAGCTGTATAACCAGCAGGTCCTGATCCAATGATCAAACATTTTAAGTGTTCTATTTGTTCTGACATATCTTATTTTTTTATTCTAACAACGAAATTAAATCATTATTCCTCTCTAACCTGAGAAAGACTAATTAAGCGGCAAATTTGCAACATAATACTCCTTCAAAATGTAACTTATCTTACAGTTTACAATGGTACAACTAGAAAATACCACTTCAGGTAAATTAAACCTCCAATTTTGCATTAGAATAATTAAGAATAGTAATTTACCAATAAAGAAAAATCATTTTTTGATGCGAAAATTTTATTTAAGGGAAATCAAGCCAGATTCAATTCTACGCACAATAAACTCGATGTCCTTATCCGCACCTTTAGGAGAGTACTCCGATTTAAGATCATGTCCAAAAATTCGAGCCAATCCTTGCCAGAAAAAAGCAGAAAATTTACCGCGTAATTCTGTGACAAGTTTATAGGACGTATTTCCCGTTTCTCTATCCAACAGTTTAATAAGAATACGCCCTTCTGAAACCGTTAATTTACGAAGCTCACCTTCATACTCTTCCTTAATTTCAGCTTCAATCTTTTTATAAAATTTCTTCTTTTCCTTTTCAGACTTCACCAACTCTAGCTCCATAGCATAGCCCTCTAACTTTTTAGCGGCTAAATGGGCAAAAGGGTAAACTTTAACCACTTTTTTTTCTAAACGTTTAAATTTATTATACGCTGTTTTAGACTTCCAAGTACGCTTTGAAGTAATCTCAAAAAAAGAAAGGGTAATTTCCGGAATAGTATCTCCGTCAATTACCCTTGCAAGCACTATTTGTTGGCTTTGCGCGTAAACACCCAAAGAAAACCAACTTAATATTATAATAATTAGAGATCGCATTTAATAAATAACTGGATAAAGTTACATTTATTATTTGAGTACCTGACTAATTAAATAGATTTTAACATTCTATAAATTAAGCCAAAAGGGCATCTATTTTTGCTAAAACAGGTTCATAATTTGGTTCTTCTAAAATATCTCCAGAAATTTCTGTGTGAACTACTTTATTGTCTTTATCTACCACAAAAACCACTCTAGCCAAAAGTCCTTTTAAGGCCCCATCAACCATTTCAGTTCCAAATTCCTTTCCGAAGTCACCATATCTAAAATCAGATAGAGTCATAATATTTTCGATACCTTCTGTTTCACAAAATCGCTTAGATGCAAATGGTAAATCTTTAGAAATAACCAATCCCGTTACGCCATTTCTTTTACTTATTTCCGTATTAAACCTTCGTGTTTCAGCCTGGCAAACACCTGTATCTAAACTAGGTACAGATATTAAAACTTTAACCTCTGCATCAATATCATACAGACTTATTTCATTCAAGTCTTTACCTACAAAAGTAACGTCCTCAGCAATTACACCAACTTCAGTAACGTCATCAATTAACTGAACTGGGTGTCCTTTTAAATTAATTTTATCCATTTTATTTATTTTAATTATCGCGCAAAATTAACCCATTTATACCAAGTCAAACTCCGCAAATAGTTAAATTTATTCGATTTTTTTAATCAAATAAAACCCATGCTAACCCTTGAATAATTGCGGATTTAAATTACTTTTATCGCTTATGAGAATGAAAGCATTGTATTTTCTTTTACTTACCTTGGTAATTTGGGTTTTGCCTAAAATTGTAACCGCTGGTAATGATTCAAACATTGTTTATGTTTTTGAAATAAACGATGAAATTGCAGAACCTGTTTGGCATAATATGCAAAAGGCTTTTGC
Organism: uncultured Desulfobacterales bacterium; assembly: GCA_964195485.1. Classification (GTDB taxonomy): domain Bacteria; phylum Bacteroidota; class Bacteroidia; order Flavobacteriales_G; family Salibacteraceae; genus CAJXZP01. The sequence continues at coordinate 18,381 of CAXMPG010000136.1, read as the reverse complement.
TCAGGCCAAAGAACTTAATGCGAGCACCATTGTAATCAATATGAATACCTACGGAGGTGGGGTTGTAATGGCCGATTCTATTAGAACAACAATTCTTAGGTCAAAGATTCCGGTGTTCATGTTGATTAACAACAACGCAGCATCTGCTGGAGCATTAATATCTATTGCATGTACCAAAATTTACATGACTCCAGGATCAACCATAGGAGCCGCAACGGTAGTTACTCAAGATGGAGCTCCGGCCATTGATAAATACCAATCTTACTTTAGAAGTAAAATGAGAGCTACCGCAGAGGTCAGTGGTCGTGACCCAGATATTGCGGAGGCAATGGTAGATCAAGATATAGAAATTGAAGGTATTACTGAAAAAGGGAAACTTCTTACATTTACAGTATCAGAAGCATTAAAACATAATTACTGTGATAAAGAAGTGGCAACTCTACAAGAACTTTTAAAGGAGAATGATTTAGAAACTTCAGAGGTAGTCCACTACAAACCTTCTAACATTGATAACCTCATTAGTTTATTAATTAATCCTGCGGTAAGTGGTGTATTAATTATGATCATGCTAGGTGGAATTTACTTTGAACTTCAATCTCCAGGTATTGGTTTTCCTATTGCCGCATCAGCTTTAGGTGCAGTATTATTTTTCGCCCCACTTTATCTAGAAGGGATGGCAGAAAATTGGGAAATTGTTGTTTTTGCAATAGGTATTTTAGCTATTGCCGCTGAAGTTTTTGTTATTCCTGGTACTGGAATAACGGGTATATTAGGCGTAACACTTGTTATAGGAGGATTAACACTTAGTATGGTGAAAAATGTACATCTTGATTTTACAATGGTTCGTTTAGACGGACTCTTAATGTCTTTTTCAGTGGTACTTATGTCTATTCTGGCAATGGCCATAGTAACGATTGTAATGTTGCCCAGAATGTTAACATCAGGAAGGTTACAGGCTTTAGTATTAAATAAATCACAACAAGTTAAAGATGGCTATGTAGGTATTGACCAAACCATTCAATCGCAAATTGGAATGAAAGGTTTAGCGTTTACAGATTTAAGACCATCCGGAAAAATCCTTGTTAATGGCAATCATTTTGATGCTTCATCAATTGGTTCATATATCACAAAAGGGGAACAAATTGAAATCATAGATTCTGAGGGTCCTCAGTTAATAGTTAGAAAAATATAATTTAAAACAATGGCGTTTACAGAAGGTCAAATGTACTTTGCAGTCACATTCATGTTACTATTTATTATTGCAATGGTTTTTGCTTATCGAAGTGATATTAAAAAACTAGGTATTCACTCTAAAGGTTCAAGGAACGTGTTATTGATGATTATTGTCGTAATGCTCATATTTTACGGAACCGTAAAATTATTGGCTTCTTGAGAAACCTCCTTATCATAACTTATACCGCTCTAATTTCAATATTTGTTATTAGTTGCTCTAACGATACAAATTCAATAGAAAATGATTCTGGTATCGCAGAAAAAGAAGTGGTTGGAGTGGAATTAGATAGTATTATTAAACGAGGAAAATTAATCGCGATTACAAATAACACTCCCACGAGCTACTTTATTTATAAGGGTAGGCCAATGGGATACCAGCATGATTTACTCGCTCGATTCGCGAAAGAAATAGGTGTTCAATTAGAAATCAAAATCGTTTCTTCTATCCCAGATGCAATGGACTCTTTAGTCCATAAAAAGGCTGATATCTTGGCTTCTGGACTAACTATATTAGGAGATAGAAAGCAGTACCTTGACTTTACCATGCCTATTACACAAACGCATCAAGTTTTAATCCAAAAGAAACCAAAAGGGCACTCCTCATTAAATAGAAAAACATTAGAAAACAGATTATTAAGAGATGTTACCGAATTGGCGGGTAAGGAAGTTTATGTAGAGGAAGGCTCTTCCTATTATGACCGAATTTTGAGCCTTCAAAACGAAATTGGGGATAGCATTAATATCCACACCTATAATGCTGATTTGGATATGGATAGTTTAATGTTTATGATAAGCTCAGGAGAAATTCAATACGCTATTACCGAAGAATATACCGCGAAATTTTTTTTACGATATTATCCTGACTTAGACATCAAAACCCCTATTAGTTTTAATCAAAATATTGCCTGGGCGACACCCAAAAACTCTACTGCGCTAATTGATACCATTAACTCATGGATAGAAGAAAATCAACATACTACCACTTGGGCAGTCATTTATAATAAGTATTTCAAGTTCAATAAGAACATGAATACAAGAGCCTCCAGTGGGTATAATTTAGACAATGGAAAAATTTCACCTTACGATAAACTAATAAAAACCCATGCTGAAAGTATTGGTTGGGATTGGAGGCTAGTTGCTGCTCAAATAAGTGTAGAATCAGGCTTTATTTCAAATAAAACATCTTGGGCTGGTGCTCAGGGTTTGATGCAAATAATGCCTGCAACTGCCGGTAGTTTAAATCCTAATCATACCGACCTACTATCTCCCTCACAAAATATTGCTATGGGGGTCAAATTTGATGGGATTTTATTCGAATACTGGACGAAAATAATAACAGATAGTACCGAAGCTACTAAATTTTCACTGGCATCCTACAATATTGGAAAAGGGCATGTATTTGATGCCCAAAGATTAGCCGAAAAATATGGGCTAAACCCATTGGTATGGGATGGAAATGTTGCGGTTATGATAAAAAAACTATCCAAATCAAGCTATAATAGAGACCCTGTTGTTAAACATGGATATTGTAGAGGTTTAGAAGCATACAACTATGTAAATAGAATTTTTTCTTTGTATCAAAATTACCAGAATTTTGATATTCCGGATAACTAGTTGTATCCTAGCTATCAAGAAATAAAATCAGTCTATCAATAAAACTATTATTAAATGGCAGATACATTAAGACCACGGTTTAGGTATCATGTTCCTTATACTCAGGAACAAGTACGCGACCAATTCACGGAGATTTTTAAAGACAAATCAAAATCTTTCATTGGAACTGCTCTGAAGTATCATATTGTTATTGATTACCCGGAAAACACACGCCATTTTTGGTCTCCACAATTAGATTTAAATTTAGAGCAATATGAAGAGGGAACCTTAATTAGAGGTCTTCTTGGTCCGCGACCCAATGTGTGGACTGTCTTTATGTTTTTTAACGCTGTTGCTGGGTTCGCTGGTATTATTGGTTTAATTATTGGCGTTGGGCAATGGAGTATGGAAGACACGCCTTATGCCGTTTGGTTAATTCCATTTAGTATTGCCCTATTCTTTGCGGTATATTTGGTGGGAAAGACGGGAAAGAAAATTGCACATGATGAAAGTGTCGCATTACATGCTTTTTTAATTAAAAACTTAAAAGATTACACCGAGTTGGAACTAGAAGATTTATGATCCTAATTTTAGAAATTGGTGAAAATGCACTCCTAAGACCATTTATTGAAAATCACACTGTAACCCATAAGACACATTTACCTCCCTTTAATTTTGAATTATAAGGAGCAACCAATTTAAGGTTTGCAAATGTTTTAAAACACCTCTAATAATCAAAATTTAATTCTAAAACCAAGCAATTACCCAAAACAAATAAATTACCGTATACTTAAAAGTATTGACCAAATAGTTACATTCATTAAGAATTAGAAGTACTTAATTTGTAATGCAATTACCGGAAGAGGTTAATCAAATTTTACGTTTTAGGGGTTTGATAGATTAATTTTCAATGGTTTAGTTTGTTAGGTTCAAAAGAGGAGCTTGTTACTCCTCTTTTTTTTATGCCCTAAACTTTTTGACACAATACTTAAAAGAAACCCTTCAATTATTGATTACACTTGCCATTCTTAAAAGAAAACGTGATTACCCAAATCCTTTAATTAATTTTGCACCGAATTAAAAAACAGGATGAGTTCTACCAATCAATATTTTCAATTTAACGAGCAAGTTTACGCGGAACTTAAAAACGCCAATCTTGATGAGTTTGTTAACTCCTACCCTATTTTCAGACCTGTAATTGAGGCAGGAGAAAACATAAGTATTGATGCATACGTTATTGGTGGTTGGGTGAGAGACTTACTTCTCAATAAACCTTCTAAAGATGTAGATATTGTTACCTCAAAGAATGGAATCGCGTTAGCTGAAGAGACCGCAAAAGTAATTGGAAATGTTCCTGTTAACATTTTCAAGAATTTTGGAACCGCTATGGTTAAAAGCGCCAAAATTGAATACGAATTTGTTGGCGCCAGAAAAGAGAGTTACAGTTCTGATTCTAGAAAACCTGAAGTAGAACAAGGAACCCTTAATGACGACCAAAAAAGAAGAGATTTCACTATAAACACTTTATCTATTGGATTAAGCGGACCCGACAAGGGAAAGTTAATTGACCCATTTAATGGAATTGAGGATTTAAAAAACGGGTTACTTAAAACACCATTAGACCCTATAAAGACCTATTCTGACGATCCCTTAAGAATGATGCGCGCTATTCGATTTGCGTCTCAGTTTAATTTCCAAATAGATAAAGCCTCTTTTCAAGCTATATCTTCTCAAAAAGAAAGGATACACATTATTTCTAAAGAGAGAATTAATGTAGAGTTAGAAAAAATCATGCTTTCTCCGAAACCATCTGTCGGATTCTTGCTTTTGGAGAAAACAGGGTTACTAAAAATTCTGATTCCAGAATTAACCGCTCTAAAGGGTGTTACCGAAGAAGAAGGCCAATCACATAAAGAAAACTTTTACCACACCTTAGAGGTAGTAGATAACATCTCTCATAGCACAGATAATGTTTGGTTAAGGTATGCCGCATTGTTTCACGATATAGGAAAAGCTCCAACCAAAAGGTTTAGTAAAAAAGTGGGATTTACATTTCACGGGCATGAAGCGGTTGGAGCAAAAATGATTAGTAAAATTTTCAAGAGACTAAAACTTCCTTTAGACAGTAAACTACAATACGTAAAAAAGTTAGTCTACATGAGCTCTAGGCCAATTGCTGTAATAAATGAAGATGTTTCTGACTCAGGTGTTCGTAGGTTGCTTTTTGATGCCGGTGATGACATTGATGATTTAATGATTTTATGTGATGCCGATATCACTTCAAAAAATCCATATCGCGTAAAACAATACCGTCAAAATTTTGTTCGTGTAAGAAACAAAATGACGGAAGTGGAAAACCGTGATAAAATCACCAACTTCCAACCTCCCGTATCAGGCCAAGATATAATGGAAGCGTTTAATATTAAACCTTGTAGAGAAATTGGGGCTATTAAAACCAAAATCAAGGATGCTATTCTTGATGGCGACATAAAAAACGACCAGAAAGAAGCACTTGAATTAATGCTGAAAATTGGCGAAGAAATTGGTCTAAAAACCAATAAAGCATAATACTTTTGCAGCAATTAAGAGAAAGACATGAGCACAACATTAAGATTAAGAGTTTTAGTAGATACTGACGGAAACGACAACGTATTTAGAGATATTGAAATTCCTTCTAACACTTCTTTTGAAGAATTTCATTTAGCTATACAAGACCAATTTAACTTTGACAATTCTCAAATGGCATCATTTTATGAGTCAGATGATGATTGGGAAAGAGGTGATGAAGTTATGTTGATGGACATGAGCATGGACGACAAGCAAGTGGTTCGGTTAATGCGCGATACCCTTGTTGGTGAGATCTTAAGTAAACCCAACCAAAAAATGCTTTACATCTTTGACTTTTTAGTGATGTGGACATTCTTTATTGAAGTGGTTTCTATAGGTAAGTTTTCTAGTGATGTAGAATACCCTAAAGTATTACTTTCTGTTGGTGATTCTCCGGAGCAAGACTCAAAATCAGCTGAAGATTTGTTTGGTGCGATGAAATCTGAAATGATGCCAGGTTCTGAGTTTGATGAAGACGAAGATGATTTGGATGAATTTGATATGGAAAACAATTATCCTTCGTACTAAAAATTGAAACGACTCATTGTAATAACGGGAGCTACTGCTTGTGGCAAAACAGCAATGAGTGTTAAGCTTGCTAAGCAGCTAAATACTGAAATTATTTCTTGCGACTCTAGGCAATTCTTCAAAGAAATGTCCATTGGTACTGCTAAACCATCCTTGGAAGAAATGGATGGGATTACGCATCATTTCGTTGATTCTCATTCGGTGACAGAAGAAATAAATGCAGGTAAATTTGAACGACTTGCACTTCCGGTTTTAGAAAAGCTTTTTGAAACCCATGATGATGTCATTTTAACGGGTGGTTCTGGTTTATTTATAGATGCCATTGTAAACGGGTTTGATGATATGCCTATCATACCTAAAGAAACCAGAGAAAATTTAAATCACCTCTTTTCCAGTATGGGAATTGAACCGCTGTATACGCAATTAAAAGAGTTAGACCCTGAATACGCTAAAGTGGTGGATTCAAGTAACCCAAAACGGGTTATTAGAGCCCTAGAAGTTTGTTTATCTTCTGATAAAACATATTCTGAATTACGTACTGGACAAAAAGCGAAGAGACAATTTCAGACCCTTAAAATAGTACTGGATTGGCCACGAAAAGACCTTTATGATAGAATCAACCTAAGGGTGGAGCAAATGGTTGATAATGGATTAGAAAGCGAGGTTAAATCATTACTTCCACACAGAAATCTAAACGCCTTAAAAACCGTAGGCTACAAAGAAATTTTTGATTACTTGGACGGAAACACGAGTAAAGAAAGAGCTATTGAACTCACCCAACAAAACTCTAGACGCTATGCTAAACGTCAATTAACATGGTTTAGACGCGACAAAACCTACCAATGGGTTGAGGCAAGTAATTTTCATAATGTACTAGAACTTATTTCAATTAAGAAATAAATCTCTTCGAAATATTACCATTCCCACCCAAAGCCAGAGTTAAATACATAATCCACTTCACTAGCTCCAGCTGTTGGTTGATTATCGTAATTAACCGTAAAACCTCCTTTGATATAAAAATCATGGGGTAAGTCATACTTTAAATCCATTTTAAAATCTGTTCTCAACCTTCCTTTTTCCGTAATTCCTGGGTAAGCAACTATTTTGGTGTACAGATTAAAATCGCCAATATCAAATAAGTTTAATTCCGTACCTATAAACCCTTCCATACTTTCTTTATTATTTTCACCACTACTATATGATTCACGAATTAAAGCTACCCCACTAGCAAAACTCCAATACCATCTGTTTGTATGGACTAAATAGTAACCCATACCTAGTTTACCATTTAAACGTAAATCAAGTAACTGCTCTGTATTTGACAAAAAGTCTACCCCACCGGTAACAAACCAATCTTTAGGTAAAAAGATATTTACGCTCACTCCGCCATCCGTTCTTTCGGTAGGTGAAATAGAATCCTGTGTAGAGTTTAGCGAATTAACACGTGCATCCCAAGCCCAATTCTCCCCTAAATACCCAAGTCCAGCAGAAACATTTAATTGTCTTAAATTTTTTGCTTTTGTTAAGCTTAGACCCACATCTATATTGGCATAAATCTGACTCCAAACTCCTTCTTCAAGCGATTTTAAATACACAATTTTATCGGCTGGTACCGTTAAAACATCTTGTTCAATACTTAAGGTTAACCCTGTGGTATCCCCTTTAAGAATAGAACCGGTTAATCTCGACCCATCTGATAACGTAATTAAAAATAACGTAGAGGTACTAATATTCGCCACCCCACTCCACTCTATTTTGAAGTCAGAGTCACTGTAACCCGTTTTAAAAACTAAAACACCTTTATCAAGAGATTTAAGTTCTCCAATAATTTCATTACCGTTGTGAAAAGAAACCGTATCCTGAGAAAATAAAGGGGTACTTATAACAGCAGAAAGTAAAGAAATAAGAATGAAATTTTTCATGTTTTATTTTTAATATTAAGGAGGCAAATTTATAGTTTTTATTAAATTCATGAATCCGTAAAATGGATCTAATTTATCGCATCTAATTTGATTAATGTAACTCTTACAGATAATCAATGCCAAACAACAAATTTAAAATCTATGAAACTCAAAATTCACAACCAAATTTCTATTATTATTTTATTGATAACTACCGTATCCTTAACCTAATGTGAATCTGGCCGTATTAGTAAAAAAGGCCCTACAGAAAAATATGAATCTAAAAGAACTGCAAGAAAGACGGTAAAAAGGATTGCAAAAAAGAAGACTCGAAAGAATGTTCTAAAAAGTGTAAAGACGAAGATAAATACACCCAAGAGTGTAAAACTAAAAGAAAACCAGCTTGTAAATCCAAGTATGAAACCGGAGAGAAATGTGATACTAAAAAATCATGTAAAGGGAAAAAGATGGTGAAAAATAATGTTCTAAAAGTAAATCTGATAGTACCTTGGTAGAACATACATGTCTAAAAGAGTCTAAATATCACGAAAGATGTACTTGTGAAGGAAGGTGTAAATCTTACAACGGACATAAGTGTTCAGTTAACTGTTCTGGTAGTTCAGAAGGTCATAAATGTGGCGAATCAATGTAAAACGATTGATAATTCATAGCGGAAAATCTAGTAGTATATACTGATAGGCCTTATTATTTCTATTTACCACCTCAGTTATACAAGCAAATATTAACAATTATGTCATTTTATACATTAGGGTAATAATCTGACTTTTATTACTTTTACAGTCAAACAAAACAAAAATTATGAAATCAAAAATTTACAGCATTTTAACGGTTGCAGCTTTTTTAGTAGTTGGTCTAACAATGGCTTCTTTTACTTCTAACGCAAATAATAACGCTACTATTGAAATTACCAATGATGGTGATTGTGACAAATGTAAAGATGCTAAATGTGATGGCAATTGTGAAGCGAAAGCAGATCACAAATGCACTGATGAGTGTAAAAAAGATGGTAAATGTTCTCATAAAGCAGAAGCAAAAACAGAAGCTAAAGCAGAAGCTCCTAAAAAAGCGTGTGGCGAAAAAAAAGCATGTGGTTCTAAAAAAGGTTGTGGTAAACACTAATTCCTTTTAAAACATATTCTAAAGCTCCTTGATTAAATTCAAGGAGCTTTTTTTTGGGTAATTACCAAATCTCGTGATTATCCATCTCCTATTACTTGACCTGACTAATCGTGCTATAACCTAGACATATCTACTGATTCAAAGCTTTCTGACTGTCAAAAATTCCGTATTATCATTCATTTCACTCTTCGGTATATCATTTGAGTAACGCTAATCGAACCTTTAAAATAGAAATTATGAACTTAGATAAATTCACCATAAAATCGCAAGAAGCGATACAAAAAGCACAACAAATCACCCAGTCACTAGGACATCAAGCTATTGAAACTGGGCATTTATTAAATGGAATCTTACAAATTGACGAAAACGTCACCCCTTTTTTATTAAAAAAATTAGGCGTCAATATCCCCACTTTTAAGCAAGCCTTAGAAATAATAATTAATTCCTATCCTAAAGTTACTGGAGGTAATTTGTACCTTTCTAACAATGCGTCCAAAGCATTGACTAGCGCAGAGAATATTGCCCATAAAAACGGTGATGAATTCACCTCTATTGAGCATATTATCTTGGGGTTGATGGATGGAAGTGATACCGTTTCCAGTATGATGAAAGATAGTGGGTTAAATAAAAAAGACCTACAATCGGCTATTACAGAATTACGAAAAGGAGAAAAAGTCACCAGTGCAAACGCGGAAGACAATTACCAATCGTTAGCAAAGTTTGCAATAAACTTAAATCAACAAGCGAAAGACGGAAAGTTAGACCCCGTAATTGGTAGAGATGAAGAAATACGTAGAGTATTACAAATATTATCGCGTAGAACAAAAAACAATCCTATTCTAATTGGGGAGCCAGGAGTTGGTAAAACCGCCATTGCAGAAGGCCTAGCACATAGAATAATTAATGGTGATGTACCTGATAATTTGAAAAGTAAAGTCATCTACTCTTTAGATATGGGAGCTTTAATTGCTGGAGCCAAATTTAAAGGAGAGTTTGAAGAGCGATTAAAAGCGGTAGTTAAGGAAGTGACTTCGGCAAACGGAGAAATTGTATTATTCATTGATGAAATCCACACTTTAGTAGGCGCTGGAAAAGGAGAAGGAGCTATGGATGCTGCCAACATTTTAAAACCTGCCTTAGCACGTGGGGAGTTAAAAGCCATTGGAGCCACTACCCTAGCAGAATACCAAAAGTATTTTGAAAAAGACAAAGCATTGGAAAGACGTTTTCAGAAGGTGAATATTGATGAACCTACGGATGAAGATGCGGTTTCTATTTTACGTGGGATTAAAGAAAAGTACGAAGCGCATCATAAAGTAAGAATTAAAGATGAAGCCATTATTGCCGCTGTAGAGCTATCACAACGATACATTACAGACCGTTTCTTGCCGGATAAAGCGATTGATTTAATTGATGAAGCTTCTTCTAAAATGCGTATGGAAATGAACTCTATGCCATTAGAGTTAGATGAGATTGAACGTAAAATACGACAGTTAGAAATTGAGCGCGAAGCCATAAAAAGAGAAAAAGATCAAAAGAAACTCTCTACTTTAAACAAAGATATAGCGGAGTTGAGCGATAAAAGAAACGGGCTCAAAGCCCAATGGGAAGGAGAACGTGAAGTAGTAAACGGGTTACAATCTATTAAAGAACAAATTGAGCAGTTTAAAGTGGATGCGGATAGAGCAGAACGCAATGGTGAGTTAGCTTTAGTTGCTGAAATTAGATATGGTAAATTAGTAGAAGCCAATGAAAAATTAAAAGAGTTTGGGGCTAAACTAGAAGAAATGAAAGCCAGTGGCTCCGTATTGATAAAAGAAGAAGTAACCGCTGAAGATATTGCTGAAGTAGTCGCTAAATGGAGTGGTATTCCAGTAAGTAAAATGTTACAAAGCGAAAGAGTGAAATTACTTCAACTGGAAAAAGAATTACATCATCGTGTAGTTGGGCAAGAAGAAGCCATACAAGCGGTAAGTGATGCCGTAAGAAGGTCTAGAGCAGGTTTACAGGATCAAGACCGCCCAATCGGCTCATTTCTATTTCTAGGAACTACTGGAGTCGGAAAAACAGAGTTAGCAAAAGCGTTAGCTGAGTTTCTATTTGATAATGAAAACGCCATGACCAGAATTGATATGAGTGAATATCAAGAAAGGCATTCCGTTTCACGTTTGGTAGGCGCACCTCCGGGCTACGTAGGATACGATGAGGGTGGACAACTTACCGAAGCCGTGAGAAGAAAACCATATTCTGTGATTTTACTAGATGAAATTGAAAAAGCGCATCCTGATGTGTTTAACATTTTGCTTCAAGTACTGGATGATGGTAGACTTACCGACAATAAAGGACGCGTAGCTAATTTCAAAAACACCATAATAATCATGACTTCCAATATTGGTAGCGATGTGATACGTGAAAACTTTGAAACTATTACCGATAGTAACAAAGACATGGTGGTAGACCAAACGCGAGACAAATTAATGGACTTATTAAAAAGAAGTTTAAAACCAGAGTTTCTAAACCGTATTGATGAAACCATTATGTTTTTGCCTTTGAGTAAAACCGACATTCATGAAATTGTTAGTTTACAGTTTAAAGGAGTTCAAAAAATTCTAAAGAAGCAGAACATACACATTAAGGCAACAAAAGACGCAATTGCACTGCTCGCTTCTAAGGGTTATGACCCTCAGTTTGGAGCGCGTCCTGTAAAAAGAGTTATTCAAAGAGAACTGTTAAACGCGTTATCTAAAGAGATACTTTCTGGAAGTGTACATTCTGGTTCTATTATAGGAATAGACGCGAATGCCACCGGTTTTATTTTCACCAACGAAGGTGAAATTGAAACGGAACAAAGTCAAGAAAAAAAATAATAAATGTTAATCTTAAAGGTACCTCCAATCATTTAAATAATGATTGAGGGTATTTTTTTGTGTTAACTAGTTTTGAGTAAAAAATATACCACACCATTTAATTATTTCAAATTAAGCTAGAGAATACTGATTTTTAATATTTTACAACTCCACATTGTTTCTGTATTTTTAAAAAAACAATCCAAAATAACCAATATGAAAAATTTTCTGTTAGCCATAACTCTTACTCTAGGTCTTTCCTCTTGTTCAAAAGAGTGTGAAACAACCAATCCTGTTTGTAATGAGTCGGCTCCTACTGCAGAAATTTGTTTAGCAGTATTTCAAAGATGGTTTTATAACGAAGAAACGAATAGTTGTGAGCAAATAACTTATAGTGGATGCTCCGAATATGGATTTGAAACTAAAGCCGCTTGTCAAGAATGTGAATGTAATTAAATACCTAAAAAAGGCACTAATTGCATTAAAAACTGGAATTCGAAACAACTACAATAAGGATTCAATAATTCTCTGAACCGAATACCCTTCTGCTTCTGCTTTATAGTTAGGGACTATTCTGTGTCTAAGAATTGGCATTGCAACCGCTTTTACATCTTCAATATCTGGTGCAAATTTACCATTCAACAATGCATGTGTTTTTGCACCCAGAATTAGATACTGAGAAGCTCTAGGACCAGCACCCCAAGCCACAAATTGTTTCACTACGTCTGTAGCAAACTCTCCATTTGGTCGCGTTTTAGCGGTTAATTTAACCGCATAGTTTAAAACGTTATCCGATACGGGAACTCTTTTCACGAGATGTTGAAAATAATTAATCTCCTCGGCATCCAAAACACTTTCAATAGCAACCTTCTCATCACTAGTAGTTGATTTAACAACTTGCATTTCCTCTTCAAATGTTGGATAGTCTACCCAAATATTGAACATAAACCTATCTAACTGTGCTTCTGGTAATGGATATGTACCTTCCTGCTCAATAGGGTTTTGGGTTGCTAAAACAAAAAATGGTTTATCTAGTTTAAATGTATTTCCCCCTGAAGTAACTGATTTCTCTTGCATCGCTTCTAAGAGAGCCGATTGCGTTTTAGGAGGAGTACGGTTAATTTCATCTGCCAAAATAATATTAGCGAATATTGGACCTTTAATAAACTGAAATTTTCGTTCTTCATTTAATATTTCAGAACCAATAATATCAGAGGGCATTAAATCTGGCGTAAACTGAATACGACTATAATCCAAGCCTAATGCTTCAGATATACTATTTACTAACAAAGTTTTAGCTAAACCAGGAACACCGACTAAAAGAACGTGACCCCCACTAAAAATAGCGATAATAACTTCTTTCACTACCTCTTTCTGACCAATAATTACTTTACCAATCTCAGCGGTTAGTTGTGCGTATTTAACACGAAGGGCTTCTACCGCCTCAACATCCGAATTATATTTTATGTCTGCCATATTTTAAAACCAACTATGTTGAAACTCACAATCTAATAATGCTTCGTCAATGCGAATATAATTAACTTTTATTTTATTTTGTATCCACTTATCAATGGCTTCTTTTTCCTTCTCCGCCTTAGCAGCAGAAGTAACTTTCAAGTAATCATCCTGTAAATTAGCTCTATGAGGTTCTGTTAGTGAAACTAACTTTACAATTCTATAGGATTGGGAGCCATCAAACTTTTGATATATAACAGGTTGTGAGATTTCTCCTGGTTTCATTTTATCCAATATGAAAAATAAACTTGGATCCACTTTACTTACTTCATCAATTTCAAAAGTGGTACTTCCTGTTTGTGGGTTAATTAATTTACCCCCATTCATTCTGGTCGATTTATCATTTGAGTTTTGGGCTGCCGTAGCTTCAAATTTAACCGAGTCGACTTCCAGTATTTGTTTTCTAATAGAGTCTAGTTTTGTTTTAGCAGTCACCAAATCTGATTGGCCTACTTGAGGTTTTATCAAAATATGACGCACATTTGCTTGCTGACCTCTTCTTTCAATAAGTTGCACAATATGAAAACCAAATTGGGTTTCAAAAATATCGGACACCTGTCCAGGTTGAATCGTAAAGGCTACAGCTGCGAATTCCTTAACTAATGCAGCTCTTTCCATAAATCCTAATTCACCATTCTTTTTAGCCGAACCAGGATCTTGAGAATATAAAAATGCAAGAGTACCAAAATCTTCCCCCTGTAATACACGCGTTCTAATGGCCTCAATTTTTTGACGCGTTAACACTTTCTCTGCTTCACTAATAACTGGATCAATCACAATGTGCTCAACAACCACCTCAGAGTTAATAAACGGAAGACTATCTTTAGGAATATCATTAAAGAATGCTTTTACCTCTTTTGGTGAAATATCTACTCCTGAAGTAATAGACCCTTGCATTTGTTGGGTCAACATTTGCTCTCTAATCAAATCATGAAATTCATCTTTAATTTCTGGAATTGATTTCCCATAAAACTCTACCAGCTTTTCTTCTGAACCAATTTGTTGAACAAAATACTCAATTCTTCTAGCGATATCACTTTTAATTTGGTCTTCTGAGACTTCCACACTATCTAATTCGGCTTGATTTAACAACAGTTTTTTAAATAGTAAATCTTCAAAAATCACACATTTTGAATTTGCTTCAACCGGTTGTCCCGAACGTGCATATTGAATAATAGCATTCTCTAGCTCCGACTGTAAAACAATTTGATCTGCAATTACGGCAATCACTTTGTCTACAACCACTTGATCCGTTTTATCGGTTTGCCCATTTGCGTTAATAAGCATACCTAATAAGAAGGTAATTACTAGTACAGATTTAAGGTGTAAATACTTCAATTTCTTGTTTGTTTTTAGCTTTTTGATAAATATCAGATTTTAAATTCTCTAGAAATTTTAGTTTCCTGTTATTTAAAATAACACGTTTAATATTTTCTTCCTCCAAAGACAGAGGTGATACCCCATCCTTTAATTTATAATCAACAAGTCTAACCAAATAAAGAAAGCCATTATCATATAGCTCAATTAGTTTCTTGTTTTTTAACAATTTCTCCTTGTTATAAGACACTATAGGTACCTCGTTTAATAACTCATATAGGTATAACCACTTATCTTCTAATGAGAAGTTTGAAGAGTGCATATGGCAAAAATCTTCTAAATTTTCTTGGTCTGATTCTTTATCAGACATTAACCACTTTTTTACTTTCTTAATATTTGGACTTAAAGAGTCTAGTTTGATATAGCGTGCCTTTACAATATAATCTGCTAGTCCGAATCTATCTTTATTTTCCTCGTAATACGATTCTATTTCTGCCCGAGAAACATTGGTATCTAGCTTTTC
Organism: uncultured Desulfobacterales bacterium; assembly: GCA_964195485.1. Lineage (GTDB taxonomy): Bacteria > Bacteroidota > Bacteroidia > Flavobacteriales_G > Salibacteraceae > CAJXZP01. The sequence continues at coordinate 3,178 of CAXMPG010000136.1, read as the reverse complement.
CAATAACAACCTATTTTGATACGAGTATATCAATAAGTCGTCTCTATACTTCTCTAATTTATTGGTTACGTCTTGCTCCTCTTCCGTTAAATTCAATTCCGCTTGATGGACTAACAATTGACGGTCGACCCAAGCATTTACAAAGCTATTTCTAATGCTCATGCTATCCTCTACCGATGACTCAAAAGGAATTTGCTTTAACACGTCTACTTCGTATAAAAAATTATCGTAAACCTTAGCTATAACAATTCTGTTATCCACCTCCGTTTCTCTTTGATTACAAGAAACAAAGGTTAACCCCAATAAAACGATATAACCTATGTGTTTTATCATTTGACGATACTACTAAGCGTTTCTTGGTGAATAGTGTACGAATACTTTTCTCTCAGAGCAATTACCCAAAGTCTATCTAATTCATCTTGGTAAGAAGAGGTTACTAACCCTTTAACATCCTTTAATTTCTTTGGTTCAGGAGCTAATTTTTCTAACACATTAACCACAATAACATTATCGTCAACTTCAATTAAAGAAACTCCTTTTTCCCATTTCACTTTGCTTAAATAATCTTCTTTTCCATCTTCGTATTTACCACTTCTAAAGGTTACCGCTAATTGAGAATCTTTATTTGCGACCGCTTGAATAGTTGAATCAGACTTATTCGCAAGAACCATTTCATTTACCTGGTTGGCAATTTCTTTAGTACTACAGATGTAAAGTTTAGCGTCTAATCTTTCCTTCCACATATACTCGGATTGATGGGCTTGATAAAATGCATCTAAACCTGCAGAATCAGACATTGCTTTTTTCCAAACCTCTTTTTCCATAATTTCAAACAATAAAATTCCGTCATGGTACTCGGTAACTAAAGCTTTGTAATCTGGATGTTTCATTCCTAAAATAGAAGTCTCATATTCTATCATTTTATAATCAACAAAGCCATCAAACTCTTTGTCAATCAACATCGGAATAGATATCGCTTTTTGGTTTCTCATTTTATTCACCAAATACTCCGTGAAATCAGCCTGGGTAATCACTACCTTTTGCTTTCCGTATGTTTTATCGTTAATGGTTAGCATGATAGCAGTTAAAGCACTTGCTTTTTCCTTATCCCAAGCATTTGTGAAATAAGTAGAATCCAATACATCATAAAATGCTGCTTTGGTTTTAGTCTTTACTTTCACATTGTAATCCGACATTAATTTTTGCACTAAAGCATGCTCTGAGCCTAAACTCCTGCGATCACCTTTTACTTTCTTTTTTAACTCCTCGTATTCTTCTTGGTAACTACCTAAGTCACGTTTATCCTCACGTAACACGATATGCCATCCAAACTGCGATAAAAATGGTTCAGAATAAGCTCCGTTTTCCGTAAGCGAAAATGCAGCCTGTTCAAATTCAGGAACCATTCTACCAGCTCCAAACCAGCCTAAATCGCCCCCTTTTTGAGCAGAACCTCTATCATCAGAGTAGGTGTTTGCTAACTTAGCAAAAGCCTCACCTGCTTTTAGTTTTCCGTAAATCTCGGTAATCTTCAAGCTCGCTTTCTCTAATTCTTCGGGCGTTGATTTATCATTCGAGATAATCATAATGTGTGCTGCTTTTATTTCTCCACGGGCTGGTCTTGAATCCACAACCTTAATAATATGGTAACCATATGACGTTCTGATTGGCTTAGCAATTCCTCCTACTGGAGTATTAAAAGCCGCACTTTCAAATGGGTAAACCATTCTAAAAGAAGAAAAATAACCTAAATCTCCATTATTCTCTTTTGCAGATGGGTCTTCAGAATATTTTACCGCTAAATCAGTAAAGTTAGAATCAGTCAGTGTTTTTTTATAGATATCATTAATTTTCACCCATGCGCTTAGCGTATCCTGTGGCGTTGGATTTTCAGGAATTTTAACCATAATATGAGATGCTCTAACCTCCATTTTAGAACGGTCGTAAGCTTCTTTAATTAAATCCTCTGTAAATTGATTATCTACTAAGTAAGGAGAAGCTAATTGGCTTACATATCCACTCAATTCGTTAATAAACGAAGGAACAGTATCATACCCTTGAACCTCGGCTTCATGAACTTTAAGCTTAAAATTCAAATACAAATCAAGGTACTCTTCAATACTCTTTTTATCTGCCGATTGAATTTCAACATTATTCTTGTTGTAAATAGCCATGAATTCACTTGTGGATATATCGTTTCCTTCAATTGTCAACAACACCTCACTGGTATTTTGAGCAAATGAAATACTAGTAGCCACAAGAGCTATTCCTGTTAAGATTTTATTTAGTTTCATAAAAATATATTTGTTCAAATTTGGATTATCCGTTTACGGAATAATTAGGAGCTTCTCTTGTAATAGAAACATCATGTGGATGACTTTCTATTACACCAGCAGATGTGATTTTGATAAACTCTGCCTCTGCCAATTTTTCAAGTGTTTTAGCTCCACAATATCCCATTCCTGCACGAATACCACCAATTTGCTGATATAGTACTTCTTCAATCCCACCTTTAAAAGCTACTCTAGCAGAAATTCCTTCTGGGACTAATTTATTAATATCATCTTCTGTATCCTGGAAATATCTATCCTTTGAGCCTTTTTGCATTGCTTCAATGGATCCCATTCCTCGGTAAGATTTAAATTTTCTTCCTTGGTAAAGAATAGTTTCACCCGGAGACTCTTCCACTCCTGCAAACATTGAACCCGCCATAATTGATGATGCCCCCGCTGCTAAAGCTTTTACAATATCGCCAGTGTAACGAATTCCTCCATCTGCAATTACTGGAACTCCAGTACCTTTTAATGCTTCAGCTACCATCATAACTGCCGTAAATTGAGGAACACCCACACCTGCAATAACTCTTGTAGTACAAATAGAACCTGGTCCAATACCTACTTTTACAGCATCCACACCTACTTCAAGCAATGCTTTTGCTGCTGCAACTGTTGCAATGTTACCCGCAATTACATCAATGGTACTATAGGTTTCTTTAACCAATTTCACCATCTCAATAACACCTTTAGAATGACCATGAGCCGTATCCACAACCACTGCGTCAACACCCGCTTTCACTAAAGCATCTACTCTTTGAATAGTATCAGCTGTAACCCCAACGGCTCCAGCAACTCTAAGTCTTCCAAATGAATCCTTACATGCATTTGGTTTTAATTTTGCT
>CAXMPG010000135.1:0-2463 GCA_964195485.1 uncultured Desulfobacterales bacterium | reverse complement strand
GTACAAGTGATGATACTGAGCTTGCTTTGCGGATAACACCATTGATACCGGTTAAAAATGATGCCGGCGAATTTGCAGGGACAGAAGGTCCGGAATTAGGAAATTCAGGTAACCCAGTTGCCAATAATTTCAGGCATAGAAAGGATTATGAAAAGAATTATAGCTTTCTTGGTGATATTTACGCAGATTATAAAATAACGGATAAACTGAACATTAAAACTACTATTGCAGGAGGTTTTAACATATTAAATTTGCGAGAATTTCAAGCACTTAATCCTGAAGCCAAAGAATCTCGTTCCACTGCCGAGTTAACAGAAGGAAATGTAACAACGACTAACTGGTCTTGGACAAATACGCTGAATTATAGAAACAGCTTTGGAAAACATTCCGTGAATGCTCTTGCTGGTGTCGAGGCTATTAAGGAAAGAGGGAGAGGATATACAATTCAAAGAAGTTCTTTCTTAAATGAAGACGATGATTTTGTTTTGTTAAGTAACGGTATCGCAAGTCCGTCTGTTGATTCAGCTTTTGATGGCTCAACTTCCTTGTTTTCGATTTTTGGAACGGTCAATTATGATTTTGACGGCAAATACTTTCTTACGGCTACTGTGCGTAACGATAAATCATCACGTTTTATAGGTGACAACCAAAGTCAAACGTTTCCATCGGTAAGTGCAGGTTGGGAGTTGACTAAAGAAGATTTCTTTAACACCGAAGGTTTTGTCAATAGGCTTAAATTAAGAGCGTCGTACGGTGAATTGGGCAACCAAACGTTACCAATTAGAAATCCCGCGCAGAATGGATTTTTTCAATCCCAGGAATTTGCCGATTATGCATTTAATGGGGGATCAGTTGCAGATGGTGTTATATTAACGCAAGTAGGCAACCCGGATTTAAAATGGGAAACCTCAAAATCTGTAAATATTGGTGTAGATTTTTCTATCCTTGATAGCAAATTATCTGGTTTTATCGAATATTTTAATATCGAAACCAAAGATTTAATTGTGAGGGACAATAATGCGGTAAGTTTAACTGCAATTGATGCAGGAGCACCCTTTGTGAATTTCGGCACCGTTGTAAATAAGGGAATGGATTTTCAATTGAGTTGGAACGATCAGATAGGTGAAGACTTTACGTATAGTATTAGTGGAAATCTTTCTACGGTAGATAACGAGGTGACCGAATTCAAAGCGCCTCTGCAAGGAAATTCTGACGGAATTAGAAAAGGACAGGTAACCAGAACAGAGGAGGGAGACGAAATTTCTTATTTCTTTGGAAGGAACGTTATAGGTCTTACTACCGAAGGTAGGTTCATATACGAAGATGTGAACGGAGATGGCGTAACAGATACCTCTGACCGTACCAAAATTGGATCGCCCCATCCTGATTTTACGTATGGAATGAATATCAATGCAAACTATAAAAACTTTGATATTTCGTTCTTCTTTCAAGGGTCACAAGGCAATGATCTATGGAACTACAATAAAATATTTACCGATTACGCATTCTTTTTTAACGGAAATAGAAGTACCAGAACCTTGGATGCACGTTCGGCGAGCAATCCTAACGGCTCGTTTGTTGCCTTATCGTCAACTTCGCAAAACAATGAAGACGAACCCAACTCCTCTTATGTTGAGGATGGTTCATACCTAAGGCTTAAAAATGCAACCATCGGTTACACCTTACCTAATTCGCTCTTAGAAGATTACGGAATTGATTCTTTGCGGATTTATATTACCGGTTCAAATTTGTTTACTATTACCGATTATGAAGGATTTGATCCAGAAGTTATTCCTATTGACAACTTGACTTTAGGATTAGATAGACGAATTCATCCAATTTCGCGGATCATAACTTTTGGTGCTAATTTTAAATTTTAAAAAAAAATGAAAAGAAAAATAATTTATGTTGCATTGCTAATTGGATTTTTAGCCTGCAGCGACGATTTTACCGATTTGCCACAAAATGGTGCTTTTAATGAGGAATTTCTTGAGACCGAAGATGGTGCTCGTTTATTTCTTTCAGCTGCCTATTCTGTGCTAACGGGCCGCACTTCATTAAATGTAGGTGATAGCCGTTTAAGAAGTGGCGATAACTGGTTTCATGATGTTTTAGCTGGTGATGCCCATAAAGGAAGTACCGACAATGATCTATCTAGTTTGTTACGGCTTGAACTAGGTGAGTGGGATGTTAGTAATGAACAGATTCCTCGAAAATGGGCTACTTATTATGCAGGTGTTAATAGGGCTAACGCCGCTATTAATGCTACGATTGCCGCAGGTTTAATCAATGAAGAGGCGCAAGCGCGGTTTATACGGGCCCTTTACTATATTGAATTGACAAAAATGTTCGGTAATGTATCTGTCGTATCGGAAGAAAATTTTGCCGCACAAGAGTTCAACCAACCTAATTCTGGTCCTGCATGGGGTGTGATTGAAAGTGATCTTCAATTTGCCATAGCGA
>CAXMPG010000134.1:0-27102 GCA_964195485.1 uncultured Desulfobacterales bacterium | reverse complement strand
TCATTTATTACGGCTTACTGAGCAGAGCCGAAGTAATAACTCAATCCAGTAAAAAGGCCTAAAGAAGACACGGGTGTTTGAAACACCGAAGAATTAGAAACCGGAATTCCGTATTTATATCCTGGTGATAACTGAATAGTAATTTTTGAAGTAGCCCTATATTCCATTCCAAAGCCCAACAGTAAATTAACAGAGTTAACACCATACTTAGTTTCGGTAATATCACCCGAACCAATTTCATTAGACTTGAAATATGCGGAATAGGAGTTTCCTAAATTGGCAGATACCCCGGAAGACAAAAAGTAACTCAATTTGTTCTTCCCGAAATTATATTTCAAAACCAATGGAATTTCAAGACTTGTAACTCGGTAATTAGCACGTAAAGTATCTGAAAAATAATTTGTATACAACACATCTTCTTCTACAAAACCGGTTGTCTTCACTCCGTTTTCTGCGGTGTTAACTTCGGTCGTAATAATATTTTGTGATTTTAAAACTTCCGAGTCATAATACGCAGAATGTGCTCCATCCATCTGGCTAAAATTTAAGCCCGATAAAAGCTGCATGTTTGAACCTAAGGACATACCAACATTTAACATGGCTGAAAATGCATTATTTGATTTAGTAGCACTCACTCCTTCCGACTCCGTTTTCATATTATTAATATTACTCGCACTGACATACGTATTTGCGCTAGGCTGACTAACAGCTCCTTGTGAGTATTGAGGTCCAATAGTACCTCTAGCCATCCATTTGGTATTACTGATGTTATTTTGATTATCCAACACCTTATTTTGAGCAGCCAGCCAGTAATTGTATTCTAATTGACCCTGATAATTTATGGCTGTACTTATTTCAACAACTTCTGGTATACTGTATTGTTCTGAAAAAGTTAAATCCGTTTTATTTGATGCTAATATTAATCTATTGGTAGAATTAATACCGATTAGCGTAGAAGTATGATTTGATTTTACTTCCTGAGAAGCACTCGATTTAGATTTAATTTTAGTTTCCTGAAAAGAGATTACATTTTGCGCTAACAAAGGAGTCTTTGTTACGTCAATGTTACCGGTTTCATCATTTTCAAGCCTTTTTGTAGAAGCAAACAATGGTTTTGAATCTGTTACTTCGGAAGTGTAAGGAGAATTCATCTCATTGGTGGCAATCCAATTAGTCGCCCATTTACTATTCTTTCTAGGTAAGTTTTCAGATACAAAATTATCATTCACATCTAGGGCTAGAAAAACAATAATCAGACCTATCACTCTAACCATCCAGACATTACGGTATTCGGTCTTAGACAATTTCGTATCTAAGATTAGCGTACTTAATGTTTCTTTAATTGGAGTTTCTTGCATATTCAAAAGCCTCATACCCTAAAGGAGACCTGTACAAATTTAAGAAATTTTACGTGTATTTAGGAGTCCTTAATGATTATTTAAAACAGAGAATTGTTAATTTGCGAATTCAAATAAATTCAACATAGTACCATTGTTTATGTCTAAAATTATTCAGTCCGTTTTTACCGTTGTTTCTTTCATTAGTGTTTTAGCGTCTTGTTCAACCAATTCCAGTACAGGACCTTGCGACTATACCTCAGAAAAATTCAATATGCATGTTCTTGATGTATCACCAGACCCTGCGGATGACAACTTATATATTATTTTAGTTGATTTTGATGGAAACATCTCTTACGCAGAAGGTTCACATACTATGGGGGAAGTTAGAAATGTGAAAACCGATTTAGACTTTGTAGTGAATAATAATATTAGAGTCGGCAGCATTTATACGGGAACCGTTCACCAAAAAGTAGAAGGAACTGGAAATTGTGAGGAAGAAATCATTGATTGGGGCCAAAAATTGCAACAGTAATTGAATCGTAAACGCGATGAGTAATTCAAAAATAGATATTGCAAAAGAGAAAGCCGTAGCTCGGTTTCTAAATTCTCAAAATCAATCGTCTGGATTAGATGAATATGTGAATGGCATTTTTAATGGCGACAAACAAACCCTAGCACAAGCCATTACCCTTTTGGAAAGCACCAATAAAAATCATTTTGAATTAGCCTCTGAAATTGTCCATAGATGTTTACCAAAAAGTGGGAATTCCATTCGAATTGGTATTACCGGAGTTCCGGGGGTAGGAAAAAGTACGTTTATTGAAGCATTTGGTTCTTTACTTACTAAACAAGGAATTAAAACTGCCGTGTTAGCAATTGACCCAAGTTCTAACATTAATAAAGGAAGTATTTTAGGTGATAAAACCAGAATGAATGACCTTTCTGTAGATCCGTTAGCATTTGTACGCCCATCCCCTTCTTCCGGTTCTTTAGGAGGAGTAGCCAATGCTACTAGAGAAAGTATTCTACTCTGCGAAGCGGCAGGATTTGAAGTTATTTTAGTAGAAACGGTTGGCGTTGGCCAAAGTGAATACATGGTTAAAGAAATGGTTGATTTCTTTTTACTATTAATGCTATCAGGTGCAGGAGACGAAATTCAAGGTATTAAAAGAGGCATAATGGAAATGGCTGATGCCCTTATTGTAAATAAGGCTGATGGTGATAATTCCATTTACGCTCAAAAAGCAGCAAGAGCTTACGGGAACGCGTTACATTTATTTCCTCCAAGAGAAGATAATTGGATTCCTCAAACCGGAACCTGTTCTGCCATAAACCATGAAGGAATGGATAAGGTGTGGAACATTATCCAACAGTTCAAAGAAGAACAAAAAGAAAGTAAATGGTTTGATACCCGAAGAAAACAACAGTCTAAAACGTGGTTATTAGATCAAGTTGATTTCGCTTTAAAGAATCAATTCTTTAACCACCCAAGTATTGTAAAAAACATGCGTGCTGTTAGCGATTTAGTTATTTCGGGACAGTTGACTCCTTTTGCGGGTTCTCAAAAATTAATGGATTTATATGCCGATGAATCCAACCAAAGCAAATCCTAACTTTCCTAAACTACCATGCAAACCATAATTGATAATCAAGAATTTAAAAACAAAGACTTTACGGTTAAACCTTTAGATTTGGGAGAGTACGATAATTGTCAATTTTTGAATTGTAATTTATCAGCCTTTGATTTATCGCATTATTCATTTATAGAATGTGAGTTTGAAAATTGTAACTTAAGTAACATCACCCTATTAAATACCTCACTTAAGAGTGTTCGGTTTATTAACTGTAAGACAATCGGGATTGACTTTAGTCGATGTAATCCTTTTTTACTCGAAATCAATTTTAGTTCGTGTCAATTAAATTTCTCTTCCTTTTATCAATTGATAATTAAAGGAATACATTATGAAAATTGCAGCTTACAAGAAATTGATTTCACCGAAACCAACTTATCCAATGCTAAATTTATAAACTGCGATTTACAAGGAGCAATTTTTGAAAATTCAACCCTTGAAAAAGCGGATTTTACCACTGCCTCTAATTATTCTATCGATTTGGAGTTGAATAAAATTTCAAAAGCCCAATTTTCACACGAAGGTATACCCGGTTTACTGGATAAGTACGATATTAAAATCCAGTAAAACAATCCTATACTAAGCTAAAAAATAGCTAAACTCATAATTATCACTCTTATACTGAACTATTACAGAGTAAAACCTTGTCAATCAAATTATTAACAATAGCTAAAAATCAACCCGCTACACTTATAGACTACTACACCCGTAAACCTTTCCACTCTGCTCTATATCCCTAATAGACAAATTCAAAAATCAAATAGCATTTTATTGACTAATTCCTACTAACATTGCGGTATGAATAGAATTACGGAGCAAGAATCAAATCACCACAATCTAGATGAGTTATCTGTTAATGACCTATTAATAGGTATTAATCAAGAGGACAAAAAAATTGCGGATGCGGTAGAATTGGTTATTCCTCAAATTACTAGACTAGTCGAACAAATTGTACCTCGAATGAAAAACGGGGGACGATTATTTTACTTAGGAGCAGGAACCAGTGGTCGTTTAGGCGTGGTTGACGCATCAGAGTGTCCTCCTACTTTTGGGGTAGATTTTGATGTAGTGGTTGGTATTATTGCAGGTGGCGACTCTGCTATTCGCAAAGCCGTTGAATTTGCGGAAGATGATGTTACAGGAGGTTTTTCTGATTTAGAAAAATACAACGTAAACAATCAAGACACGGTTATTGGTATAGCTGCATCGGGCACGACTCCTTATGTAATAGGCGCACTAAAAAAATGCAATGCGCAAGGCATCTTAACAGGAAGCATTACCAACAACCCAAACTCCCCTGTTTCAAAAGAAGCGAAACATCCTATTGAAATTGTGGTAGGTCCTGAATATGTTACTGGTAGTACGCGAATGAAATCGGGAACTTCGCAAAAATTGGTTCTTAATATGATATCAACTTCTATTATGATTCAATTAGGAAAGGTAAAAGGCAATCGGATGGTTGATATGCAATTGAGTAATAATAAATTAGTGGATCGTGGAACAATTATGGTTCAAAATTCGTTAAAAATAGATTATAAAACAGCAGAAAGCCTACTTTTGAAATACGGTAGCGTACGTAAAGCTATTGAATCTCAAAACGCCTAACGATGACAGATAAAGACAAACAAAAGCTAAAAGAAGTATTAGATCATAAAACCTGGAACGAAATCAAAACCAATGATTCTTGGCAGGTTTTTAAAATGATGTCGGAAATTGTAGAAGGATTTGAAAAACTGAGTAAAATTGGTCCCTGTGTTTCCATTTTTGGTTCTGCTAGAACACATCCAGAAAATGAGAACTTCTTGAAAGCCGAAATTATTGCCAATAAATTAACCAATTTAGGTTACGGGGTAATAACCGGAGGCGGCCCTGGGATAATGGAAGCAGCTAATAAAGGGGCAAAAGAAGGTTGTGGTCCATCTGTAGGATTAAACATTGATTTGCCTTTTGAACAATCACATAACCCTTACATTGATCAAGACAAACTAATAAACTTCGATTATTTCTTCATTCGTAAACTCATGTTTGTAAAATATGCTCAGGGCTTTATTGTACTTCCTGGCGGATTTGGAACAATGGATGAGTTATTTGAAGCCATTACCTTAATACAAACCAAAAAGATAAATAAATTTCCAATTATTTTAGTAGGGAAAGAATTTTGGTCTGGAATGGTAGATTGGATGAAAACATCGTTATTAGAAAAAGAAAAAACCATTTCTAAAGAGGATTTATTCTTATTTAAAGTGGTTGATACGCCCGAAGAAGCTGTTCAAGAAATTGATAAGTTCTATAATAACTTCTTGTTATCGCCTAATTTCTAGTCGCTAAGAAGCCTCTAAAATTATTTAATTTACCTCTTCCCTTATTAACAGTTTTCTGTTTGTAATTATGAATTAGTTAAAGCCAAATTCATACGGTCTTCCGATAGATTTGTTAGCGAACATCAACTGTTAGACTATGTTTAAAATTTTGGCTTTTTCATTTAATTTAATTGCATTATTATTTTTTAACTTCTTGTTAGAGGACGTTACTGTAGAACAAAACTTACCCGACCGCGTAGAGCAAGGGAACGAGTTTGTGGTAACTGTAACTATAGATAAGAGTACCATCGAGGGGTATGCAAAATTTCAAGTAGTATTACCTGAAGGCGTAACGGCTACAGAAATAGAAACTGGTGTTGCCAAGTTCAATTTTGAAAGTAAGAAAGCCAAGTTTGTTTGGATGACCTTACCGGAGGAAAGAGTTTTTGAGATATCCTATAAGGTAACGGTTAACGACCCAAGTTTGACAGAAATTCCGGTAGGTGGAACATTTTCATACTTAGATGAGAACCAAAGAATGACGGTTGATTTACCTGCTCGGATTGTGAAAATGGGTAAGGAAGTCATCATAGTGGAAGAAATTCCAGAAGCAGAAGTGACCGTAGCTCGGACCATTAAGAGTGTTTCAGAACATTTATATTTAATTACACTCGACATTCACTATTCTAATATTACTGGTTTTGCAAAGATTCAAGATATTGTACCATCTGGTTCAGATGTGAGACCTGAGGGAGCTGAAGATGCCGTATTCTCTATACTGGATACAAAGGTGAAATATGTATGGATGAATTTCCCGGAAGACGGACATGATATTAGCGTTTCATACTTCGTAGATTTAACGGATGCAGAAAGCAAAAAAATAAGTGAAATTGCGGGTGAGTTTGCATTTATTCACGATGGAGAATCTAGAAAGATTCAAATCACAAATCCGAGTGCTATCGACTTTGTTGAAATTGAAAAACCTGAATTAGCCGTAAAAGAAACTCCCAAGGAAGTAATACCTGTAGCTATTGAAACAGTGGATTTAATTGAACAAGAAATTCCAGCTAAAAAACCGGTAGATATACCCGTTACTTCTACTCCATCTCCGCAAACCGGTGTGATATATAAGGTTCAAGTTATGGCTGCGCATAAATCAGTAAACGTATCTACCTACTTTAATAAGATATATAAGTTCTCCAATAAGGTAGAAATGGACGCTCATCAAGGATGGATGAAATACTTGACCGGTGGACATGATAAATACGTTAGTGCTAGAGATATGCGTAATAGTTACAACCAAAACTACACCTTTAAAGGACCATTTGTAGTGGCTTACAATAATGGCGAACGAATTACAGTTCAAGAAGCGTTAATGATCACAAATCAGAAATGGGTTAACTAAGTTATAAGTAATTTTCCTAATCTGCATTTATTGATTACTTTAGCCGTCATGCCTAGTGAATGTAACAAACAAACGCATTTTCATTGAAGAAACTATTTACATTATTTGTACTTTCATGTCTGTTCTCTACAGGGTTAATAGCCCAAGAGGATGTTGACAATAACTCAGACACTACTGATACTGAGGAACCAACACGATTTAAAGATCCTGTAGAACATACCCCGCCCACAATTGCAATTGGGGTTGGAACTATTTCATATTTCGGTGAATTGAATAATTCTAACACTGTAAACTCGCCATTAATTAGTCGATTAGCGTTTGATTTATCATTTAGACAACCCGTAACTCACTTCCTTGAATTCAGTTTGAACGCTTGGGGAGGAAAAATTTCTGCAAATGAACGTTCATTAACCCGAAACTTAAACTTTGAAACAACCATGTTTGGTGGTGGATTTGGGTTTAATTACAACTTTGGTAATTTCTTAAAACCAGAAAGAACATTAGAACCTATTATCGGAGTTGGTATAGAGTTTATTAGCTTTAACGCTAGAACAGATTTAATGACGGAGAATAATGTGAATTACCATTATTGGGATGATGGTTCTATCCGAAACTTGCCTCAAACAGCTTCTAATTCGGACGATGCGGTGAGAGTTAGTCGAGACTATTATTACGAAACAAATATTAATACTTCTCCCCTGTATGATTTAGACCCTTATGATTCTTACACTATTGCCTTTCCTGTAATGGTAGGAGCAAATTTATTAGTAAATGATAAATGGACTTTTAGAGCGGCAATGACATATCACTTTACAATGACCGATTTATTAGATGGTATTGATCAATCTTCTGGTGCTTTTGTAGGTGATGCTAAAATGGACGATTTATTATACACTTCTGTTTCTATCAGCTACAACTTCACTAAACATGATGCGTTTGATGATGCCATGGATGATTTTATTGACATTGATATGATGGCCGATGAAGATGAAGATGGTGTTATTGATTGGGATGATTTATGTCTAGGAACTCCATTTGGAGCTGAAGTAGATGCTAAAGGATGTCCGTTAGATGGAGATAAAGATGGTGTACCAAATTATGGGGATGATGAAATAGCTTCTGCTCCAGGTGCTCAAGTTGATTCTTCAGGGGTTACCATTACTGATGCAGAAATTAATTTATTCTACGAAAAATATTTTGATACCACTGGAGTGCACTCTCCTATTACAGCTGAGACTTATTCTATGCAAGTTATTGCAGGTAAGGTTCAACGTAAAGGGAACATAAACAAACCCAAATATGCCGTAGCTATTGGCGAGTTTGAAGGTGAAATTCCAGCCGACTTAGTAAATGATATTTTAAGTGTTCAAGATGTAAACACGCACGATAAAGATGGTAAGATTTTAGTTACCGTTGGTTCATATCCTACGAAAAAAGGAGCAGAAGCACGTCAAGAACAATTAGTGAAAGATGGTATTACACCGACAGACATTGTTAAAATTGATAGTAAGAATGCGGTGAGTACCGTTACTGGTGTAACTTCTGAATTTGCTGCTGAACAGTGGGAAGGGGATGAAAATAACAGCGATATCGTTTACCGAGTTCAAGTGGGTGCATTTACCCAAGTTGCTGACGAGAAAATCTTCAAAGATTTACCAGAGTTGATTAAAGTAAATTCGGATGATGGGTATATTAGATACTTCACCGGATCATTTGATTCGTATCAAAAAGCGGCAAGCTCAAAAATTGATATTCTGTCTAAAGGATTTAACGGTTCATTTGTGGTGGCCTTTAGAGGTGGTCATAGAGTAGCTTTAAATAACGTTGGAGTTGTAAACTTGAATAAGTCTCAAACTTCTGGAATTACATCCACTACGCCATTAACAGATGATCAAAAAGACAATTTGAAATTTAAAGTTCAACTTGGATCATATAGAAGCCAAATACCAACTGAAGTATTGGAAACATACATGGAGTTAGGTACGGTGGAACAAATGAAAGGAAAAGACAAATACATTAGATATGTAGCCGGTTCATTTAGTTCTTACGAAGAAGCGACAACATATAAAAACGAACTTTTAGGTCAAGGTTTTGAAGGTTGTTACGTAGTAGGTGTTTATTATGGAAAAATGATTTCAGCTACGCAAGGAAGAAAAATGTTAAACAAATAACATTAAATTTTATATTAAACTTATAGCCCACTATTTTTTAGTGGGCTTCTTTTTTAAATAAGAATGATTAGAATAAAACATATAGCAACTGCGCTTTTAATCGCAATTTCCTTTACTGGAATTGGTCAACAGAATGATGATTTAAAACAATTAAAAAAGTTTGAATCATTTATGCGCTATGTTCAATTGGCGTATGTTGATACGGTAGATTCTCAAAAACTTACCGAAGACGCTATTAAAGCGGTTCTAAAAGGACTAGACCCCCACTCGGTATATATTTCTGAGAAGGATTTAAAAAGAATGAACGAACCCTTAGAAGGAAACTTTGAGGGTATTGGAATTCAGTTTAACATCTTACACGATACCATTACAGTTGTTTCACCAATTTCAGGAGGTCCTTCTAAAAAATTAGGCATTCGAGCTGGTGACAAAATTGTGAAAATTGATGCTGAGATAGTGGCAGGTGTTGGTTTTACCAATAAAGATGTAGCCGACCATTTAAGAGGTAAAAAAGGAACCAAAGTAACAGTTAGTATTACTCGAAATGGTGAAAAGGAACTTTTAGATTTTGAAATCACACGAGATAAAATTCCTATTTATAGTATGGATGCTGCCTATATGGCTAGCCCTACCACTGGGTATATTAAGCTAAACAGATTTGCCGCTCAAAGTATGGAGGAAGTTGGAGGCGCTATTGATTCTTTAAATGGTATAGGAATGAAAAACCTAATCCTTGACCTTAGAGGTAACGGAGGTGGTTATTTAAGAACCGCAATTCAATTAGCCGATAATTTCTTAGAAGATGGAAAGCTAATTGTTTACACCCAAGGCAAGGCATTTCCAAGAGATGACTATAGCTCTACGAGTAAAGGAAACTTTGAGAAAGGTAAATTGGTTATCTTAATTGATGAAGGTTCAGCTTCCGCAAGTGAAATTGTTACCGGAGCAGTCCAAGATTGGGATAGAGCTTTAGTAATTGGCCGTAAATCATTTGGAAAAGGATTAGTTCAAAAACCATTTCAACTCTCTGATGGTTCTGCTATTAGATTGACTATTTCTAGGTACTACACTCCTTCCGGACGTTCTATTCAAAGAGATTATTCAGAAGGTAAAGAAGATTACTATAACGAAATCAATAAAAGATTTGAACATGGAGAACTAATGAACTCTGATTCTATTGAGTTTCCAGATTCATTGAAATTTGAAACGCTACAATTAAAACGTACCGTTTATGGAGGTGGCGGGGTTATGCCTGACATTTTTATCCCGTTAGATACCACGGAAACTTCCGCATATTTTAGCCTTTTAGTAAGAAAAGGAATTCTTTACACCTATAATTTAGACTACTTGGATATTCATAGAAATGACCTTTTAGAAAAATATCCAACGTTTGAAGCCTTTAATAACGATTTTGAACTGACTGATGAAATGCTAGAAGAAATCATTGCTGCAGCAGAAAAAAAGGATATTGAAAGGAATGACGAACAGATTCAACACTCTTTAAGAATTATAAAATCTAATTTTAAAGCGCTAATGGCTACCAATTTGTGGACATCAACAGAATTTTATAGAGTGGTAAATAGTAACGACAAAGCTTTTATCAAGGCATTAGAAGTAATGAATGATAAAACATTTAAGAACTTAAAATTAGATTATAAATAAACCAAGTAGAAAATTATATTTGCTACAAATAATTAAGACATGAAAGAAAACATTCAAAATATTCAAACCGGATTACTAGTACTTATTGCTGCAACTGTAATTTATGGAACCTTTTTACAAGGAGATTCAAACACTTCATCTAGAGAAGAAAGAAGTGCGCGACATAGAAACACAGAGCGTAAAAGCAATGTAACTGCAAATCCTAATGCTCCTACAGAGGTTAGAACTGCACCAACGCCAGAATTCAATCAAAATACGACTATTAACGGTCAGTCAGCACAAAATCAAAACGTTAACAGCCCAACATCAATTGCTTTTGAGGCAATGTCACACGATTTTGGTGAGATTGATCAAAACTCTGAAAACAACTATGTGTTTGCATTTACTAATACAGGTGACAAACCATTAATTATTGAAACAGCCACTGGTTCTTGTGGGTGTACCGTTCCTGAGTTTCCAAGAGAGCCAATTGCTCCAGGTGCTACAAGTCAAATAAAAGTGACTTACAAACCAGGAAAACAAAAAGGTTTACAAAACAAAACTATTACAGTTATTGCTAATACCACACCTAAAGATACGCGCTTAAATGTTACAGCGAACGTAAAAGAGATTATGTAGTATTTAAATCATTCCAATAAAAAGCCCGATAAGGTTGAACCTTATCGGGCTTTTTCATGCTTTATCGTATGGGAAATCTATCCTAAAAATTATTGTTACCCATTACCATTCCACCAATTCCACCAAGAATACTTCCTTCTCCGGTTGACTTCCCTCCCATTTTAGGAGCTGATGAAATAATTTTATCCGCCATGCGGCTAAATGGTAATGATTGAATCCAAACAGTGCCCGGACCTCTTAAGGTGGCTAAAAATAAACCCTCTCCGCCAAACAAAGCATTTTTAATTCCTTTCACCATTTCAATATCATAATTAACGCCACTGGTAAATGCAACCAGACATCCGGTATCAATTTTTATCACTTCACCGGCTTGCAACTCTACTTGGTGAATAGTTCCACCGGCATTGGCAAACACCATTCCGTCACCTTCTAGTTTTTGCATAATGAACCCTTCGCCACCAAAAAGACCTACGCCAATTTTACGGTTAAACTCAATTCCAATAGCCACTCCTTTTGCGGCACACAAAAACGAATCCTTTTGACAAATAACTTTATTCCCATATTTAGTCAAATCAATAGGAATAATTTTTCCCGGCATAGGAGCTGCAAAGGCCACATGCGATTTTGCTCTACCCTGATTTTTATAGGCCGTCATAAATAAATTTTCACCCGTTAAAACCCGTTTACCTGCCGAAAACATTTTTCCTAGAATACTATTATCGGCTTGATGACTTCCATCACCAAAAATGGTTTCCATTGCTATGTCCGCTTTCATGTACATCATACTTCCAGGCTCCGCCATAACAACTTCTTGAGGATCTAATTCAATTTCAACAAATTGAATATCATCTCCTTCAATTCTATAATCTACTTCGTGTGATTGCATATAAAAAATTTAATGGTTCAATCACAAATATAGTAGAATTGAAACCCAATTTTGTTCAATATTCCTGCTAATTTCGCGGCCGATGACGGAGGTAGTTAATTTTAGAAGAAACAAGCAATTTTGGCTACTATGCCTGAGTACAGCGCTGTTCTTTAGTAGTTTCAACATGATTCTACCTGAATTACCTCATTATTTAGAATCTATTGGTGGCGCACGGTTTATTGGTTTACATATTACCGTATTTACTATTACAGCTCTTATTTCTAGACCATTTAGTGGGAAATTAACCGATACCATTGGTCGAATTCCTATCATGATTGTTGGAGCTACAGTAGGTATTATTGCTGGTTTTCTTTACCCTTTAGCCTTAACAGTTTCTGGGTTCTTATTGGTTCGACTTTTTCATGGATTTTCTACCGGATTTAAACCCACCGCCACTTCTGCTTATGTAGCAGATATTGTTTCTTCTAAGGAGCGTGGAATTGCCATGGGATACTTAGGTTTATTTACCAGTACTGGAATGGCTATTGGACCAATGGTTGGACCATATATTTCTGATGCATTCGGAATGCAAGGATTATTTTACGCCTCTTCTATCGTTTCCTTTTTATCTGTAGCCGTTATTTTTGGAATGAAAGAAACGTTACCGAAAACAGAAAAATTAACCGCTAAATTGTTTTTAGTTAAATGGGATGATTTCTTTGAGGTAAAGGTTTTACCAGTAGCCATCACATTTTTGTTAACGCTAATACCCTTCGGAATTGTATTATCATTAATCCCTAATTTAAGCGATCATTTAAACATTCCTAACCGCGGTATCTTTTACACCATTTTTGTAGCTGCCTCTCTTTTTGTTAGATTAGTAGCAGGTAAAGTATCTGATAAATATGGACGAGTTCCAGTACTTATTGTCGCTTCATTTTTAATTGGCGTATCCATGATCATTATTGGATTAGCCACTACACAAACCATGTTTTACATTGCTGCCATTATTTTTGGCGTTGCCGCAGGAATGAATGGACCCACCGTATTTGCATGGAATATTGACCGAAGTGACGAAAACCATAGAGGCCGTGCAATGGCTACACTATACATTTTCTTAGAATTTGGAATAGGATTTGGAGCCTTAGTCTCTGGTTGGATCTATCAAAATAATTCAGACTTATTTGTCTATGCTTTTGGGTTTGGAGCAGTATCGGCTTTTATCGCCACTATTTATTTAGTTTACTTTCAAGTTAGATACGGAAGCGAAAGAGTTTAAGCACGAAGTTGATTATATTCACTTAACAATTTTGAATACTCCGATTTCCCCATTGTAACTACCCTTTCTATTACTGTTTGCGTATATCCTAGTTGCAGTCCTAAAATTTTAAATTGTGATATTCTTTGGATACTATTAATATCATCAAAACACATATCTACAAATACATCTATTAAATGTAGCACATTATCCTCCAGTGCACCATTAGAATTATTATTAACCATCACTTGACTTCTGTTATTCATATGGGTACTTACGTTAAGTAAACTCTAAATGTTTCAATTACCGCGAAATTTTCATTCGCGCCCTTTTTTTTGTTTAAAACTTGGACTTCAAATCTTGAATATATTTTTTTATACTTTACCTACATACCTTATATTGCCACCCGTAAACTTTTATAGTTTCTGCTATTTTTATTCACTCACGAGAAAACAATGAAATATTTTTATTACGCTTTAGGCATTTTACTGCTGGCTTTTCAAAATCCATTAAAGGCACAGGAGGTTCTTACTGGAACCGATGCGAACCAAATTATTGGTAAATCAGAAATGATTAGAACCAGTAAGTATGGAAACTTCCCTACTTATATTAAGTTTCAACCCGGTGAAGAACCTAGTACAATAGATTACATCAACAACTTAAAATCAAATTTAAAATTAGAATCCCAATTAGATTTAGTTTTAGTTTCTGAAAAAACCGATGATTTAGGTTTTACGCATTACAATTTTAAAGAAACATATAACGGAAATACCATTGAATTTACAACATGGAAAATTCATTCTAAATTGGGTAAAGTATATTCTCAAAACGGATTTATTTTTCAATCGTTAGAGGTAGCTTCATCGGCAACAATTTCTAGTACACAAGCTATCAAAAACGCTACGGATCATATTGATGCTGCTATTTACAAGTGGCAAGTACCTGCTGAGGAATCATTTATTAAAATGAGTAATGAAGACCCTGAGGCGAGTTATTACCCAACACCAACTTTGGTATATGCACCTAAAGGAGATGATTATTCGGCAGATGTATATCATTTATCGTACAAGATGAACATTTATGCGCATGAGCCTTTATCACGTCAATTCATTTACGTGGATGCTATTACTGGAGAAATCAACAAAACCGTTGAACAAATTCATCATACAGATGCATTAGGTACAGCAACCACTGGTTATAGTGGTGTAAGACCAATGACCACTGATAGCCTTAGCCCAAATAGCTTTAGACTTAGAGAAACTGGTCGTGGTAATGGTATAGAAACATACAACATGCAAAGTGGAACCTCTTATGGTAACGCCATTGATTTTACGGATACTGATAATAATTGGAATAACGCAAATGCTACGTTTGACCAATATGCTGCTGATGCGCATTGGGGTTCAGAAATGACTTACGATTATTTCCTACAAGATCATAACCGAAATAGTATTGATGACAATGGATTTAAACTGAAAAGTTACATTCACTTTGACAACGCTTATAACAATGCTTTTTGGGATGGTGCTCAAATGACTTATGGTGATGGAAATGGTAATCCTTTGACCTCTATCGATATTGCGGGACATGAGATTACGCACGGATTAACTTCAAATACGGCAGATTTAGTTTACCAAGCAGAATCTGGAGCGTTAAATGAATCCTTTAGTGATATTTTTGCCGTTGCCATTGAAAAACATGGCCGTCCTAATAATTGGAACTGGACTTTAGGAGAAGATTTAGGAACTCCGATACGTTCACTTATAAACCCAAATTCTATGGGAGACCCTGACACCTATTTCGGAAATAATTGGGCGTCTCTTTCTGGCGCTGATCAAGGTGGAGTTCATACCAATAGTAGTGTTCAAAACTACTGGTTTTACTTACTTTCTATGGGTGGTACTGGAACAAATGATAATGGTGATGCCTATACCGTAGCTGGAATTGGTGTCGATGATGCTGCCGATGTAGCGTATAGAAACCTTACCGTTTATTTAGATCAAAACTCTAACTTTTCTGATGCACGTTTTTTTGCGATACAATCAGCTATTGATTTATATGGAGCCTGTACCCCAAATGTTGGTTCAGTAAGTGATGCATGGTATGCTGTTGGAGTTGGTTCAGCTTATGTACCGTATGTTTTTGCTGATTTTAATGTTGTTAATCCAATCTCTTGTGCTCCACCTCATGCAGTAGACTTTAATTACACTGGTGCAAATGGAACTACATTCGCGTGGAATTTTGGAGATGGATCTACTTCAACATCAAGGAGTCCATCTCATACCTATACCACATTTGGTGCTTATACGGTTACCCTTAATATTACCGGTGGTACTTGTGGTATTGATGACACTGTAAAAACTAATTATATAATGATTAACGATACATTGCCTTGTATTATTACCATGCCTACCTCGGGTACTGCAGATAATCAAACGGCATGTAATGGAAAATTATTTGATAGTGGTGGTCCAGCTAACGCTTATGGTGACAATGAAAATTCAATCATGACTATTGCCCCAACTGGAGCACAAACTGTAAGTCTTTCATTTGCGAATTTTGATATTGAAGCCGGTACCGGAAGTTCATGTAATTATGATTACTTGAACATTTATGACGGTTCAAATTCTAATGCTCCTTTAATCGGAAAGTATTGTAATAACAATATTCCTACATCTATTACATCTACTGGAGGTTCAATTACCATTGCATTTTCAAGTGATGGTGGTGTAACAGGTACTGGATTTGAATTAGATTGGCAATGTAATATTGCTACAGCAGCTCCGGTAGCAGATTTTTCAAATAATATAAATTCAACTTGTGGTCCAGATATCGAGTTTACCGATATTTCAAATAATGGTCCAATTTCATGGTTATGGTCATTTGGAGATGGACAAACGTCTACTCTTCGACATCCTGTGCACCATTATCAAAGTTCAGGGACTTATGATGTGGCTTTAACTTCTAGCAACTCTTTTGGTAATAGTACAGAAACTAAAATTGGATTAATCACTGTAACGTATACCGGAACAGCTTCTGCTGTTTCATCAATGGTTTGTCCAAATCACTCCGATACATTAATTGCTAGTTCCGGTGGAATTAACTATTGGTATGATAGCCAATATTCAGGGGCAAGTATTTTTCAAGGTGATACATTCATTACCCCTCCTTTGGCAATAAGTACAATGTATTATCTAGATAAAAGTGTTGCTACTCCATCGGTATTCGTTGGCCCAGCAGATAACAATTTTGGTACTGGAGGAAATTTTGCAGGAGATCAAAACTTAATTTTTGATGTAAGTACGCCAATCATTTTACAAAAGGTAACAGTTTATGCCAGTGGTTCTGGTGTTAGAAACATTGAACTACGTGGTTCTAATGGGGCTTTATTAGATACAGCTAACGTATATCTTTCCGATGGCCAGAGTGTGATTAACTTGAATTTTGAAATTCAAACGGGTAGTGATTATACCTTAGGAGTTGCTCCAGGTTCACAACCTAACTTATATAGAAATAATGCAGGTGCATCATTTCCATACAGTATAGCAAACAAGGTGAGTATTACTGGTTCTAGCGCAAGTGCAGGCTTCTATTACTTCTTCTATAATTGGGAAGTAAAAGATATTACTTGTTCAAGTCCTAGAATTGAGATAGAAGCACTAATTAGCGAATGTTTGAGTGTGGAAGAAAATTCTTTAGACAATAACCTTTCTATATTCCCTAATCCTGCACAAAATGCGTTTAATATTCAGTTAGATGAGTTTAAACCAGGTCAAAACACACTAGTTACCATTGTAAATGCTACAGGGCAACAAGTTTACGTGACGGAAATAACTTCTGAGCAAACTTCCATTAATTCATCTAGATGGGCTAAAGGAGTTTATTTAGTAAAGGTAACTTTCAATGATAAATACAGTATTCAAAGAGTGGTAATTGAATAACTAAACTAATATTACATTGAAAAAGCCGATTATTCCATCAGGAATAATCGGCTTTTTTTAGTTTAGCCTGTTTTGCTTTTTATTTAAAAAAGTGAGTCCGATTAATTATTTAGGTGACTATGCTATAAGGGGGTTAACCGGACTCACTTAACAATTTAGGGGTTTATTCTTTCTCTCCTGATATTTCATTACTCGTATCGTATTGATCTTTGCCTTGAGATTGAGTCACCATCTGCCCAATACCACGCTAAATCAATTCTTATAACGCTGGAAGTAATAAACGATACCTCTTTTGAGATTAATTCTACTAATGGATCTCCAGAACTTCCATTACTAGAAAATTTAATTATTAATCTTCTACATACGTATTGCCCCACATATCGGTATAAATTCGCCTATAAAACAGCGCACTACCCGCAACAAAAACTATTAATAAGCCTATTACGATTACTAAAATGGCTATGGTAATTATCATAGCAGAAGCAAAAGTTAATACGCCTAAAATGATTTGTATAATAATTCTAAATATGCCGTGAATGATGTTTCCACAGTTTAGACTTTCTATCACCATTAAAGCAAAAAACACCACATTGACAATTATCAAAATCCAAACAGCCCAAGCTGAAAAGCCATATCCCGCAGGCCAAATAGAAAAATTTTGGGATAAGTAATATTCTATTGAATCTTGCCAAACCACCATTAAGAGGGCAAATATAACCCCCGATAAACCGGAGAATATGGGAAAGAAAGCGACATTACCTTCATTATCTTCGTTCTTTGTAATGGAAGCCAATATTCCATCTACCAAAGTAAATTGCATACTTGCACCAAATGAGAACAACAAGACCACAACCGTAATTACCCAAAATTTCCAACCCGTTAAATCGGTATACTTTTTCATGGATTGGCTGAATTCAGATACCGGTTCAGTTCCTACTTCCGTTTTATTCAAGTATTTTAATTGAACATAACCTGTTTTTCCTTCAAATTTTATCTCTAGCCATTCCGCCCAATCTACGCCTTTGGCTTTGACTTGCTTACCTGTTAAGGTATCGGTCATATTTATTGTTCCAAGGGTTTTAGACTGCGATGATTTACCCGTGTTCACTAACAAGTTATCCTGCTTTGGTAAATAGGTAAATGATTTCTCTACTTTAGCCACATCCGTAAAAAGTGGGATGTTTTGTAAATCTCGGAGTGCATCAATTTCCGCTTTACTCAAAACCCGGTCGTAAATCCGAACCTCATCGATTAAGGCTTCAAAATCTTTATTTGAATTCTCGTATGGATTTGCACCTATATACGTGTAACCCGCACCCATTTCCATTTGCGTTTTACCGCTATTTTTCACACCATCTACATACAAGGCTGCTTTTTTAGTTTTTTCATCATACGTAGCCACTAAAAACACCCAATGCTTTCTGTTCAGAGGTTGATTACCAATAAATCCACCTTTACCATCAGAAATGGCCCATATGGTCACCTTATTGCTAAATACAGAGTATATTTTTCGGTCCCCACCTCTATCATCATTAGAAATAACGGTTATTGGGCTAGAATAACTTTTCACAAATACCCAAGCACACATCGTTACTTGTGGAAGTGCGCCAATATTGATATCAATAGGTAACTTGATAAAATCGTCTGCATCATTCCAACGGTAACTTCCTTGGTCTTCTCCATTAATATCCACTTCAGAATTAACTCCGTCTATTTCTCCATTATTTCCATTACCACTGTCATCGTTCGCTCCATCTTCAAAAGTATAATAACCAATTAACCCCTTTTCAAGGTCAACTCCGTTTTGCGTAATTGCAGTGTTAATGTTGAATAAAAACAGTGTTAAAACCAATAGCACTAAAGGTGGATAGCGCAAATTGAACAGTCGATTGAACCGCATAACTATAAATTTAAGTTGTTTTGTTTATTATGGATACTAAGCTAAACTACCCGCAATCCAGTTTCAAAAAACTGGAAAGAAGTAACCTGTCAGGAATGGAGTTTCCTATGATGGACCGTTTATTTTATTAAATAGCACATAACCTCGATTGCATTAACTTATTAATGACTCTAATTACCACGTGAAATTAGCGCATTTAAGGGACAACTATATTGATTTGAATCAGGTGTTTACACACTACTTTATCATGACTTTACGGTAGGCGTAAAATGACATTTAATATAATTAAAGTGGAAAGGTTAAAGGCTAGACCAAGGCAAGCTAGCTAAGTGTTATCCTAACTATAAATCAATGTCCGTAAACCCTCTCCGACTTTAACACATTCTGAGACTTTACTGATTGTCATACAATAATCCGTCATAGAACATTTTTCATCGTTAATACACTCAAACGATGTTAGGTCAATTTTTGCAAAATCAGGTTTAAACGCGATGCATTTTTCGTAGCGTGATATTAAATCGCCTTTTTCTACATCTTCAATTTGATGCTTGGTGAGATAGGCTTTAAAGTAATTATCAATGGCCATTTTAGTGCCTTGACATACCGCTAAGGTCATCACATCTTCATAGGGTTTATTAAGTTCCTCTGCTGCTCTGTTAAGTAAGAGGTTTGCTTCGTTTAAATAGTTTTCGTATGCGTGATCCATATTGTGTATTTGGAAGTTGAGAGACCTAAGTCTTTATCAACTGAGAATTAAAAAAAGAGCCATCATCCCAAACAAGAGATAATGGCTCATTATATATTAAACTGCTACTACTGCTGCAGCTTTTGCTTCTTCGTAACTCATGTCTTCATGATCCATTCTGTGGAGCAATGCTTTTTGAGCTAGATAGTCTTCTCCTACAATACCTGCGCGTGATTGAAGCATTCTCCATGCTTTTCTACGCTCTACGTTGAAGATGACTAATTGTCTAGATAATAAGTAATATACCGGATTTCCGTTGGTATCATAATCAATAGTATACACTTTGAAATCAGGAATAAATGAACGGTGATTTTCATCGGTATGGTTTCTGTGAATTACGTCATTCATAATCACTTTATCCAGTACCTCTTGCAATTCTACCATTCCTTCTACTTTCTCTTCTTTCACTTTTTTGAAGTGTAAACGGAAACGTGCTTCGCTAAAAGCCCAGTGTGCAGAAGTCATGATATATTTTTTTCTAGTAACCGGAGCCATTTTAACCGCCCAATCTTTAGTGGAATGTTGATTTGTTTTAATGTCTAATGCATCAAAATAAGTCTCTCCATTCATTGGATTCATTACAAATTCTGGCATTCCACGAGAATCTCTAATTCGTAACGCTTGAACTTCCGCAGCATAATCCGCTACCCCATGTTCTGGCATACACGCAGTATAACTCTGGTAGAAAGCAGTTCCTCTATAGAATAAACCATCTAAGATTGCTCTAAACAAAGTTGCCGAATTTGCCATAGATACTTGCGCAATAAACGCAGAACCATGACCCGACATAAATGATTCAGCAACAGATTTACGCTCGGTTTGTTTTCCTTGCGTAGCATCACCAAATTGGTTCATATCAAATCCACCTAACATCGCAGATGATTCAGAATTTTGACCTCCAGTATTAGAATACACTTGCGTATCAAGCAACATGATTTTAATATTCGGACGGTTTTGCATGATTACTTTAGATACATTTTGGTAACCGATATCGCCCATTGCGCCATCACCACCAATTGCCCAAACTTTAGGTAATTCTATCACCTCTAAATCGGTCATATTCATATCACTGAAATGCGTGAACATGAAATAATCATCTTCTGTAAATCCGTTATCAAATCCGGTAATCAACATATCGGTAAAACGCTCTGGAATTACACTTCTACGAGAGTGGTCATAAATAAAACTTTCGCCTACTAGCCAACCAATAGTTGCGCCATCTTGGAACAAGGAGTTCATCCATGGGTATGGATGTGGATTGTTTGGAGGAGTAGAACTATATACCGTATTACATCCCGTAGATGCCGTCATAGCCATTGCAGCCATTCCGTTAGGCATTAAGCCTTCAATGGCTCTAAGCTCTTTTAAGTTATAGGCTTCTTGGCGTAACACCGCTACTAAACCTTCAATCATGTCTTTATCAGAACCCTTATATTCACGGTCAATTCTAGCATCAGTTTCTTTGGCTGTTTCTGCCCCAATATCCATAATCATATGCAAGAATGTACGTCTAAATACCTGGTAAGAAGTCTCATCTCTTGCTTTCAATTCATTAAGAATAGTCAAGCCATGTTTCTCTAAGGCACCTGCTTTTTTTCTAAAACGATCTGCTTTACGATGCATTAGCGGACGCATCATTGCTTCTGTTAAAGAAGATACAGAATGAAGTACTGATTTCTCCCCACAACCTGCACAAGCACCATCACCTGATTGTAACGCTTCGTATTTTGAGCGTTGCATCATATGGTTTTTCAATGCGGCATTTTTAGATTCTTCTGGATTTTCAGGGTCGTATAAACCAAGATATTTCTTACGTGTATCGCCCAATAAATTCATGAAGTTAATAGCAGAATGGTAATCGGTATGAATGTCTTCCGTTTCGTTTACCATTTCTAATGCGCCTTTGGCACCACAAGCGGTTACACAGGCGCCACAACCTTTACATAAGTCACTTACAAAAATGGAGAACACCCCACCTTCACCTGGCTGTTTTTTGTCTTTACCACTAAAAATAGCTTTCGCTTTATGGAATGCTATTGGAAGTTTTTCCAGTATGGCAAACATTTCTGTATACGCTGGACTTCCTTCTTCCAAAATTCCTAACTCAATAATTTTCGCTTTAACGATTTCATTAAATCGCGTACCGTCACCTTTAACTTTAGCTAAAACCAACATCTCTGCACGTACGGCAGCATCAATTTCTGGTATCTTAGCAAGAAGCTCTTTTTTAGCAACCTCATTGGATACATAATTACGAACTGTGGTTCGTAGAATAGTTCCAATATCTTGGGCGGTATTAGGCAAAGCCGTATCCGGACAAGCCACTACACACTCCATACATTGGGTACAGTTTTCTTCAATGAAGACAGGTACTTCACGTCTTGCGGTATATTTTGATGCTTTTGAACCAGAACCCGATGCGGTCATACCTACAGATGCAAGTGCCGTTGATGGTTGATCATATCCTAAACCTGCTTTGAACTCTTTATCAAAGTTCTCCATACTAAATAAAGGCGCTTTATCATCATCATTAGCTGGTGAAGTGAATAATTCTGTTTCACATGGCGTAATCACTGCGCCTAAAAAACTTGAATTATCAGGTGCACTTACTTCTCCATATTCTACTTCAAATATGCGTTCAAACCCTTCGGTCATTACTTTCATATTTGAATCTACCACCGCATCACCAAAGCGACCAAACTTAGCCACATATTGTGCGCGTACTACTTTTTCAAATTCATCTTTCGGAATACTCCAATCTTGTAAGAACGGAGACACTTTAAAGAAAGCCCCTAAGAAGGAGTTCCCCTGCATACGCGTTTGAAGCTCTTCTCTATCGGTTGCTTCTTTAGCAATGTCAAAGCCGTTCAATACGTATACTCGAATATTTTTATCAATAATTTCTTGACGGTATTTACGCGGAATACGTTCCCATGCACCTTTTCCGTCATGTTCGTTAGATTCCCATACAAAAGAACCTCCTTCACGAATTCCATCTAATGGATTGGTATGTAAGAAGGCTTTAGGATCACAACATAGCACCGTGTCTACGTGGCGTAAATCACAATTCACCTTAATACGTTCTGGAGCAGCCACCATAAAATAATTGGTTGGTGCACCTTTTTTCTCTGAACCGTATTTAGGATTCGCACTAATATGTACTACTTCTCTTTTAGAACCATCTTCGTTTACTAAACCATCACGGTTAGCAATATACCCGGAAAATTCACCCAAGATCATACCTAAGTTTTTACCGGTGGTAATCATACCCCAACCCCCAACAGAATGGAAACGAACGGCAATGGAATGATCGGGTAAACCAGAAGGCATTTCTTTGGAAACAACCGCATACGGATGATCAATTCCTAAGTAGAAGTGAGACTCTCCATTAGCTGCCATTTCGCCATCTTGACGTGCAAGATTACCAATAGCATAATCGTAAGCACCAATTACGTGTTCCGGACGGAAATCACGCGAACCTAATCCGTAAACACCAGAAAGGATTCTTGGTTTTTCAGTGTTAGGTTCAATTTTAGGTAAATGGCGATGTGCATTCACATAGAAGTTTTCTTCTGCTTTGCTTAACGCTACTTTAATATCTCTTGTTAAAGGATTGTCACCTGATAATTGCTCATCGGTACGTTCCAGTATAATAACCGTTTTACGACCTCTTAAGGCTTCAATAATTGCTGCTTCTGGGAATGGGCGAATTACATTTACATGTATCACACCAACTTTAGTACCCCGTTCTTTTAATAAATAATCACTAACGGCTTCCGCGTTTTCAGCCGCACTACCAAGTGCTACAAAAACAGTTTCAGCATCTTCCATGTTGTACTCAGAAATCAATCCGTAGTTACGTCCAGTAAGCTTTCCGTAATCTTCGTAAGCTTCTTCAAAGAAACCTAAAATGTCTTCCGAAAAATTGTTTCTACGTGCCGCAATACCATTCATATAGTGCTCCTGATTTTGCACAGGACCTAATAAAATAGGATTCTCCAAATCAATTGTTTTAGGAACTCTTCTACGTGTAGGACCAAAAAGTATTTTCTGCGCCTCCGTAGGACAATCTATACTATCGTTAGGTGCTCCTAGGTATTCACGAACCAACTGTGCCTCTGGCATTAAGAAAGTACGCTCTAAGTGGGTGGTTAAGAAACCATCCTGGGCATTCAATCCCGGATTTAAACTCAACTCTGTAACTCTTCTTAAAATTAATGCCTGATCGGCTGCTTGTTGCGCATCTTTTGCAAATAAAACACTCCAACCGGTATCTAATGTAGCATACACATCATCATGACCACAATGCACGTTTAATGCATGCTTTGTTAATGCTCTTGCCCCCACTTGAAGCACCATAGTACTCAACTTACCCGGTGCATGATAATATTGTTCTAACCCGTAAACCACACCTTGACCAGATGTGAAATTTACCGTTCGTTTACCGGTAACCGACATGGCAATAGCTCCACCTTGCGATGCATGCTCACCTTCTGTCTCAATGGCCATTAACGACTCACCAAAAGCATTCAATTTACCTTCAGCCCATATCTTTTGAAAATTCTCCCCCATCTCTGTCGAGGGTGTAATTGGATAAAAAACTCCTGCTTCAGAAATCAATGCTTCTACCGCACTCACCAACAAGTTACCATTGGTTGTTAACCGCTTTCCAGGAAATTTAACTTGGCTTTTATTGTTCTTACTCATATCAATAAATTTATATCAATCAAAATATTGCCATAGCCTCTGCTACGGGAACGTAAATGTAAAAACTACACCATGTCTAAAAGATGACAGAAATATGTGGTTAGAAAGGACTTATATCAGGTTTGAGTGTGTGATTTGACACACAAATAATTTTTGCTCTTTTTTATTACTTCTGATTCAAATTTTCAGGGCGTTTACACAGGCTTTTCACTAAAGTTTTTTCATCGGTTTTAACCGTCACTAATTTTAAAAGGAGCTTGAGCGCTCTTTTAAAAATGTTCCGCTACAAAAAACCGCTTTCAAAAAGCTACCGTTTCAATCCTTAACGCGAATTCCAAATTTCTCATAACTCATTCTATTTATTATCTTTACAAGGTAATAACTCAATACAACCTTTCTTATGACTGACCTATATCAAAACAAATACAGAATTCCTTCAGCTAGATTACAAACTTGGGATTATGGCTCCAATGCCTTCTATTTCATTACCATATGCACCAAAAACATGCGCCATTTCTTTGGAAACGTAGTAGGTGAAAAAAATGGAATTATCAAAAATAGGAATAGCCGCTCATGAATGCTGGCTTGAAATTCCAGAACACTTTCCATTCGTGCAATTAGACGAATTTGTGATTATGCCAAACCATATGCATGGGATAATTTCAATAAATAAAAATGGGGATTGTGATGATGCCTATATTGGGATACAGGCACAAAATACTGGTGTTCAGACGCCAGATTTTGTGTCTCTGCATTATGCATCATCATCACCAACAAAAAAATGGGAAACCAACAAATTTGGGCCACAATCAAAAAACTTGGCCTCTATAATACGGGGCTATAAAATTGGGGGGCCTAAAATATCGAAACATCTACACCCAGATTGGGCTTGGCAACCACGCTATTATGAATCTATAATTCGAAACCAAAAACACTTTGATAACATCCGGAATTACATTCGCAACAACCCGAAAAAATGGGCAATGGATAAATTACATTAATTGAAATCAAAAAATCGGATTGGCGCATTTGCAATGGGTACAGAAGCAATATTTTACGTTTCTTCTATGCAAACGGCAATTTATTTCTTCAAAACATCATGAATGGCAACCCCAGTGCAACCCATTGGGGGTTGAACTCCAATAACTGCAGCTACTGTAGGAACAATATCTTCTACATTGGTTTTTTTAGTGGTAAAGCCAGACTCAATTCCGTATCCATAAAATAATAAAGGAACATGTGTGTCATACGCCCAAGGAGAACCATGAGTAGTTCCACCTTTTCCTTCCCAGTAATCAGACATCCAGCCTGGGTGCATAATAAGTGCTACATCTCCCGAACGTTGATGGTTCCATCCTTTTTGAACAATACTCTTGATTCTATCATCGTATAGCGCACTTTCTAAATCTCTTCGAGTCATTCCGCTTTTCACTCCGGGTTGTTTCATTGCTGAAGTCACTATGGTATTACAAACCTCATTCATGTTCAATTTGTTTTTCTTAAGTATCTCTCTATTAAGGAAAAACTGATAATTTGAAAAATCCTCAATCAAACCGCTTACTCCAAACTGGGCGATAATTGCGGTTTCTACGGCATCTAATATGATGGAATCATTATAATAACCTACTTCAACACCTTTGTCCATTAGTTCTTGCGGAACAACCGCTGCGCCATGATCAGCAGTTAAAAACAAAATATAATCTCCTTTTCCTACGTTTTTATCGAGGTAATTAATGAGCTCGGCAATGGTTTGATCTAATCTTAAATAGGTGTCCTCAATTTCTATAGAACGTGGACCGAATTTATGTCCAATGTAATCAGGACTTGAAAAACTTATGGTTAGCCAATCCATAATAGAATCTTGCCCTAAATTTTCTCCTTCAATGGCAGCTTCAGCGAAATCAGCTATAAGGTCATTGCCAAACGGAGTTGATTTTATAAGGCTATATCCCTTTTTATCTTTAATTCTATTTAAATCGTACGGAAAGACGGGATCAGCATCTGATTCTAACCCTTGTTCATACGGGTTGTTATCCGCGTTAGATTCAGTATAATCTTCTATAGGTAATAAGGTTTCCCAGTTTTGAGATAAGTACTCGTCTGGTTTCTTCAAGTCATTAAACGCGGTAACCCAACTTGGAAGTTCTTCCATGTAATAGGTAGATGTAATAAACTTACCTTCTTTTCCACCTTTAAACCAGTACGCACCATCAGCCATTTTACCAGCCGGAAGAATAGCCCCTCGGTCTTTAATTGAAATCCCGATAGATTTACCTTTATAGGAAGTTTGTAGTTTTATTTGATCTCCCAAACTCGTTACAAGCATATTTTTAGGCGACCTATTCTCATTCTTGAAATCGCCTCCTACCGACTTTATTAAATCGTCTTCGACACAATAAACCGTTTTGCCTTTTTTCTTATCGTACCAATCATTAGAAATAATGCCGTGTATTTTGGGCGTTGTTCCAGTAAAAACAGATGCCTGCCCTGGACCTGTGTAGGTTGGCATATAGCTAAAATGATGCTCATCACAATGATACCCATCACGCAGCAGTT
>CAXMPG010000133.1:0-2482 GCA_964195485.1 uncultured Desulfobacterales bacterium | reverse complement strand
CTACCACCATCTTAATTACAGTTCACATTGACTTTTTTTTATTGCCCTTCAATGCTTGCTCGGCACACGTCGAGTAGGTAAGGGGAATTTCACCCCAAACCTCTCACAGAACCGTACGTGATACTCTCGCATCATACGGCTCTTCTAATACAAATCTAATGTACGTTATTAATTGATATATCCCCTCTTCCAATGGTAGAACAAATTCGGAAATTGATTCTGAATTTCACGATACCATTTGTAAGCACGTTTTATACTGTTTTTATAACGTTTATACCTTTTTCTTGCCCATTTCACGAGTCTATTGTTGAGTAAATTGAAAACTGTATGAAGCATAGAAGGTCTAAATTTACCGTAGTAATTTATCCAACCTCTAATCATCGGATTTAAGGTTTTAGCTATACCAACGATACTATTATGTGACATTCTATGCACTTTAAGTTCTCCTAATTTATCAGCAATACTCTTTTTTGAACCAATACTAATCGCACAATCGAATCCTAAAAACAACCCTCCTGTTTTCTTTGATTTGGAAGTTCGAGGTTGAAATGAATAACCTAGAAAATCAAATTTTACATTGGGGTATTTTACTTTTCTTCGAGAATCTTTACAGTACACAATTTTAGTTTTTATTGGATGTAACTCCAATCCTATGTTTTGCATCCTGTTTTTGATTTGTGCAAGAGTTTGTTCTGCGTGTTTTTGACTCGTACAGTTTACGATTACATCGTCGGCATAACGAGTGAAACGTAATAAACTGTCTTGATTCTCTAACCATTTATCTAGACCATAATGCAGAAATAGGTTTGCCAAGAGAGGGCTAATTACGCCTCCTTGTGGTGTTCCTGTTCCATTCTTAAGAGTTAGAGTACCATCTTTTGTCAGAACGGGGCATTCAAGCCATCGTTTGATATAGAGTTTTACCCAATTCTCGGGCACATGTTTCTCTATAGCAAGCATGAGTTTGTTATGGTCAATATTATCAAAGAACCCTTTGATGTCCATATCAATTACCCAGTTTGTTTTCCAACAATTCTCCCTAACCTGCTGTAATGCCTGATGGGCGTTTCTACCAGGTCGGTAACCGAAAGAATTTTCACTGAATTCTTGTTCTAAACGAGGTTCTAAGTAATTTTTAATAACCATTTGTCCAATCCTATCGCTAATTGTAGGAATACCTAATTTACGGACTTTGCCATCTTTTTTAGGAATTTCTACTTCTTTAACAGGTGGTGGAAAATAGCTACCCGATGCCATACGATTCCAAAGTTTATACAGGTTTCTTGAGAGATTTGCATCAAAAATATTGATACATATATCGTCTATTCCTGCACATCCTTTGTTGGCTCGAACTTGTTTATAAGCTTGCCAAATCATGGCTTTGCTTATAGGTATTGATTTTGTTTCATTGCATGAATTCATCCTCAATTGTGTTGAGTTGTTAAATGTAATGCTACTGTATTAGCGAATCCCTTTGCTCCATTTCCATTACAGAAACTTCATCACTACTACGGATTCGTCCGCCCCTGAAAATATCATCGGTATTCTACCTCTAGGTTGTTCCTATTGTGTATTTCCCTTAGCAGATATAGTCAGGTTCCCGAGTTCCGTAACTAAGCCTAGATAAAATTCATGCCCCCCTGAATGACGCCTGCCGTATAGCCAATAAATAGGTAGCCGCTATACTCTTAACTCCGCACCTTACTTCGTAGCTTTTGACAGAATGTACCCACTTCTCGACACCTCTAAAGGGGTTCACATTTGTGTTCATCTCTTTTATCCATACCTGAATAGCTCAAGGCTAATCTTTTCCTAAAACGCTCAATACCTTGACTCTTTACCAAAGCACCTTTAGGTGGTTTAATGCCTTTTCCTATAAAATGACACTGGTGGGCCTACCACCATCTTAATTACAGTTCACATTGATCTTTTTTTATTGCCCTTCAATGCTTGCTCGGCACACTAAGATTTGTGTGACTGGAAAATCGGAGATTTTTCGGTTGTAGCAAATCGTTAGTTGAGTGTTTGTCGGTTCGTTATTTAGTTTAAATGTGAGCATAAATTTTATGAGGTGTTAACTAATTTAGCGACACGTTATGCGAATAATTAAATTTTATTATTTCCCAAGTTTTATCTAAAGTAGCTTTCTAGCACTAATCATTTTCCTAACGTACTCTAGTTGCTTTCTATTAATTTCCCAATGAAAAATGTTATATTTTTTTAATGAGTAATGTAATACAAGAATTTTCCAACAGCCTTACCAAGAATATAAAGATTACTCATTGTGAAAACAAATAAAATTATAATGACAGAAATTTGTTCATTTTTAGACATAGATTTATAACGTCCAATTATTTTGTCTATAAAGCTTGTTTTTTGTTTCGTTTCCATAAGTTTTTTTGTTTACTAGTAATTCAAATAAATATTTTGTTACAGTTTTGTTGTAATTTTTTTTTCATAAATTGTTCATTTAAACTCTCAA
>CAXMPG010000132.1:0-13546 GCA_964195485.1 uncultured Desulfobacterales bacterium | reverse complement strand
TCCTCCTGTTCCTGTGGCTAATAAAGCTGCGGTTGGCGCACCTCCACATGATATGAATGCTGTTTGTGCAATCGTTACATCAAGTATAGCTGGCTCATTAACAGTAATGTTTGCTGTTGCTGTACACAGATTTGCATCCGTTACCGTAACCACATAATTACCAGCTCCTACATTTGTTAAGTTAGCGGATGTTTGACCACTTGACCATAAATAGGTGTAAGCCGCAGTTCCACCAACTACGGTAGAGTTTATGGATACAGTTGCGTCTCCATTACATGAAATTGTTCCTGTTTGAGCTAAGCTAACGGTCATTAATGCTGGCTCAGTAATAACTACAGGAATAGTGTTTGAACACCCATTTCCATCCGTAGCGGTAACCACATAGTTTCCTGCACATAAAGCAGTTTGATTTCCTCCTATTAATCCACCTGGCCAAGTTATTACTACTGGATTTGTTCCTCCTGTAGTTGAAACCGTTGCATCACCATCACAAACTCCATTACAAGAAACTTGAGATGTAACTATTGAAGACATTACAATGGGTGCTGGCTCCGTAATCACTACCGTTGTTGTTTGCGTACATGCGTTCGCATCGGTAACTGTTACGATATATGAACCTTGGCATAAGGCGTTTTGATTTGCCCCAACTAAGCCTCCTGGCCAAGCAAAAGTATAACCAGCTGTTCCACCAGTTGCCGTAATAGTTGCATCACCATCACAAACTGCATTACAAGAAACTTGACTATTGATAGTAGATGAAACAACCAATAATGTTGGTTCGTTAATTAGTATACTAACAATATCAGTACAGTTGTTTGCGTCTGTTACCGTAACTATATGTGTTCCTGCCCCAACATTCGCATTAATTGCTGTGCCAACTCCATTTGACCATGAGTAAGAGTAGTTAGGTGTGCCACCTATTGCCGAAGCGGTAAGTGTTACGGTATTATCACCATTACAAAGTAGTGTTCCTGCTTGCGCAATTGCGCCAACAAGTAGCGCTGGTTCGGTAACATTTAATGTAGCCGTTGTCGTACAAAGGTTAGCATCAGTCACCGTCACGGTGTAGCTTCCTGTACATAAATTAGTTAAAGTAGCGGCAGTAGATCCATTTGACCAAACGAATGAATAAGCTGCTGTTCCACCTGCTGGTACTGCTGTAATTTGTCCATCACAAACGCCACCACAAGAAATAGCTTGATTTAAGTTAATAGTTGCTGTAAGTGCAACTGGTTCCGTTAATAAAATTGGCTGTACGATTTGACAGTTATTAGCATCCGTAATAGTTACGTCATATGCCGTTCCCGCACATAAGTTAGTTGCTGTATTTCCAGCTGAAGTCATTCCTACTTGCCATTGCACAGTATAAGGAGTTGTTCCTCCAGAAGGAGCAACAGAAACCGAACCGTCACATACCCCATTACAGGATATTAGCGCATTAGTAGTTAAATTAGCAAGTACTGGATTTGGTTCTGTTACATTAATAGTTTGAACATCCGTACACCCATTTGCATCCGTTACAGTAACCGAATAATTACCCACTCCGATATTAGCATTGATGGCAGTAGCCACCGCATTTGACCATACGAAAGTATAATTAACTGTTCCACCTGTTGCTGAAGCCGTAAGACTTGCCGTTAAATCTCCATTACAAAGAATAAATGCGGTTTGAACAATAGCGCCTACTAAAGGAGCTGGTTCTGAAACAATAACTTGGTCAATAGCTGTACAGTTGTGATCATCTGTTACCGTTAGAATATACGTGCCAGCCCCAACATTTGTTAAGTTTGGAGTTGTCTGACCAGTAGACCAAGCATAAGAATAAGCTACAGACCCTCCTGTAACGGTAGAGTTAATAGTCACTGTGTTATCTCCATTACAAAGTATCACTCCAACCGTAGCTAAAGAAACCGTAAGAACTGCAGGTTCAATTAAAATCACATTCTCCACAATGAGACAGCCACCTGCATCCGTAATGGTTACATCATAAGAACCTGCACATAAACTTCCTTGCGTGGCTCCAGTTAATCCCCCTGGCCAAGCATAGGCCAATGGTGCGGTACCTCCAGCTCCATTAATAGTAACATTTCCATCACAAACACCATTACACGAGATAATTGTGTTTATAGTAGATGTAGCTGTTATAGGAGTAGGTTCTGAAATAGTAATTTGATCGGTAACGGTACACAGTTTTGCATCAGTAACGGTTACATTATATGTTCCTGCACACAAGCCAACTTGGGTTGAAGTTGCTGGAAGACCGTTATCCCAAACATAGGTATAAGGACCTTGACCTCCAATAGAAGCAATTGAAATAGCTGCATCACAAATTCCTGGGCAAGAAACTGGAGTGGTTAACGTAATTGTAGGGTCAATAATATCTGGTTGATCCACAGTTGCTGTAATATCAGCAGTACATCCATCACCCACAGAAGTTACAGTAACCGTATACGTTTGAGCTGTAAGGTTTGTAATTGTTGGAGTTACTTGACCTGTTGCCGGAGCAGGTGACCAAGCATACGTAAAAGTACTTGCACAGTTTCCGAAACGAACATTAGGACGATTAGTAGAAGTAGCTGTTAAGGCAACACTACTACAAACACTCATCGTATTATCGGCATAATATCTAACCGATTGGTTAGTGGTAGCCGTAAATCTAGTTTGGGCATTCCCAATTACGGTTAAGGTTGGGTTATTAAAACAAACCTCTACCACAATATTTGAAAGACCATCCCAGAAATACTTCACATCAAAATCATGTGTATTCCACCCTACATTTATCGTATGGGTTTTAGGGGTAAAGACCTCCGTTAATCCTGTTTCCCAACCACCTGTTAAATCAGTAGCGGAAGAACAGCCCATTTTGATAGTGAAATTAGCGTAATTCGCTGTTGACCCTATCGCGGCTATATCAAAGCCCAGTGATTTAATAGTTCCGGGAAGTATACCGGCAGCCGTTAATTCCGCGGCTGTAAATAACATTTGGTGACGTGCACCTAAATTACTATTTCCATAAGGAGCAGGGAAGGTAGTCGTACCATTAGTTGAAAACCCGGTACCTAACTCCACTGAAACAGGAAACGCACACACATCAACGCTCACTCCACAAGTAGGATGTGCTCTAGCATAGACCACACCATCACTTCCACCAAAACAGGTAACCGAATCAACACTATCAATTAAAATAGTTGGAGGAGTTGGCTCTTGAACAATAGCCGAAAGTATTTTTGTACATCCATTAGCATCCGTAACCGTCAAAGTATACGAACCCGCACACACACCAACTAAATCTTCAGAGGTTTGACCACTATTCCATAAAAACGAACGAGGTGCTGTACCTCCATAGGATAAAACTCCTATTCCTCCAATACAAACGGTCCCACAATCGTCATCAGTAACACTCTGAACAAACCCTCCAAAGACTGGAGCTGTTGCTATTGTATATGGTATAATTATCAAATTAGTGGAGGGATCAGGATCCCCAATATCTGTAACAATCAGAACCCCAGCACCTGAACACAACCCTGTTACAGCACTCAAGCCTTGACAACATCCAACGCCTAAAGGATCCCAATAATAACTATATGGACCAACACCACCTGAAGCTACCGCTGTGGCTGTTCCATCACACAACCCAAAACACGAAATGCCTGTTGTGGTAATAACAGCCGTTAAGCTTGAAGGAGGTGGAATAATAATTTGAACTGCCAATGAGTTTATTCCTGAAACGGGACATGCACTATCACTTACTTGAAATGTTACCGTATTATTGGTATTCATACCCGGAGGTACTGTCCAACACACTGTGGCAGTTGAAGGATTAGTGCCTGCGGTTGTCATGGTAGCACCCGGTAAAGCTACCAGGGCATTTGAAATTATTGATAAATCATCTGCCGCATTAATATCACTAAAAGTAACATCAAAACAGAACTGGTCACCCACATTCGCTGTAATCTCTAAAACCCCAGTTTTAGTTGCCGTTCCTACCGTATTTACTAAGTTAGTTAAATCGGTAGGGTTAGCTGGAATTTGATTTGTACAATTAATTACTACAAATTGAATATCTCGTTCTACTGTAGAGATGGGCGCTCCTGCACCATTAAATTCTGTGACTTGCACAACTACAATATAGTTTCCCGCCACCGCTGAAGGAGTAAAACTCAATTCACCCGTAGAAGAATTAATTGTTACTCCAACTATTGGTGCTATTGCAGAAAAACCTGCATTATAACCAAGATTAAAAGTAGTATACGCATTATTTGAACGAAGTGCATTCACCAATGCATACGCTAAACTATCTCCGTCATTTTCAACAACTCCATAGTTATAATTCACCGTTTGGTTAGAACACACATATGGAATTGGTGCGCCTGTAAAAATCGGAGAACTATTATTCGGGTAAACAACAGAATTTAACCTTGCCTCAATGTGAAAAGGTCTATTTCCACTATTCGTAACATTTATCGAAGTGTTTCGATTAAGCTCTCGGTAGGAGAAAAGGTAATCCGAACAAGGAGTAGCTAAAACTACTTGACCCTCGAAATAATAAGCAAGCATTCCAGGTTGAGGACCTCCATTACAAACACTTACCGCAGTTGGACAAATCTGAGAAACTTCTGTTCCTGACGGGTTTTGAAGTGTTAAATTAATTGTTTGTACTCCCGTACAGGAGCTCGTAATTCGCACATCATTAGATGGAAGAATTGGATTTCCACCACAATCGCGATAGGTCGTTAATTTTACGATAAATGTGTCTCCACCAATATGTTCATAGGTAAGTTCCCCACCAGCCATGTGCGTAGCCGAGGCCGTTGAGGGAAGTAAAGTAAATAGACCGATGATGGATAAAAGAAGTATAATTTTTCTCATAATGATATCAAAAAAGTGCAATCGTTCGTTTTAGGTGTGATCCTTTGTTACTAATTAACTCCTACCAAGACGCAGGAATAGTCCTTATAGTTGCCAATTATTTCAAGGCACTAAAATACACGGAAAAGTTGTTAATAAAAATTTATTTTAACCGATTAGATCTCCGGAAGAATTGGCAAGTGAACCACTTAACAAACTCAATTCACCTTCCTTGTTTTCAACCATTAAAAGCATTCCTTCTGAAACTACGCCCCTAATTTTTCTTGGAGGTAAATTCATCAAAACAACAACTTGCTTATTCAGTATTTCTTCAGGGCTAAAATGCTGAGCAACACCCGATACGATAGTTCTTACATCAATCCCGGTATCTACTTTTAATTTTAAAAGTTTGTCTGCTTTTTTTACTTTTTCCGCTTCTAGTACCGTACCGATACGCATATCCATTTTGGAAAAATCTTCAAAAGTCACATCTTCTTTTTGGGGTAAAACGGGCTTAATTTGCGCTTCCTTTTCTTTTTCTGCCTTTCTAACATTAAGTTTCTCCACCTGTTTTTCAATGATTTCATCCTCAATTTTAGAAAATAACAGCGATGGTTTCTCAAATTGGGTATTCGCAACGACTAAATTCATTCTACCCGCATTTGACCAATCCAATTTTTCTTGACCGATAAAATGGTTCAGTTTATCACACGTGTTTGGTAAAAACGGACGAAGAACAATGGCCAAATTAGCTACAATTTGATTAGAAATATGCAAAATAGTTTCTACTCTAGCTGGGTTAGTTTTTTGTAATTTCCAAGGCTCTGTGTCCGCTAAATACTTGTTTCCTAAACGCGCTAATTTCATCGCTTCTGCAAGAGCATCACGGTACTTATGTGATTTAATTTTATTTCCAATTCTAGCTGGGACCTCACCCATTTCTGTAAGTACGAATTGGTCAATTTCAGTAACCTCACCAAGGACTGGCATCTTCCCATCATAGTACTTTTGCGTTAGTACTAAAGACCTATTCACAAAGTTACCCAATATAGCTACAAGCTCATTATTAACACGTGATTGGTAATCTTTCCAAGTAAACTCACTATCCTTATTTTCGGGAGCAATTGAAGTTAAAACAAATCTTAATTCATCTTCTTTCCCTTCAAATTCAGCAATGTATTCATGCAACCAAACCGCCCACTCACGCGAAGTAGAAATCTTATCTCCTTCTAGGTTCAGAAACTCATTTGCAGGCACATTAAATGGCAAATTAAAATCGCCATGTGCTTTCAATAAAATCGGGAAAATAATAGCATGAAAAACGATATTATCTTTTGCAATAAAGTGCGTTAAATGTGTATTTTCATCTTTCTTCCAATAATCTTCCCAGTTTTTACCGTTGTCTTTCGCCCATTGCTTTGTTGCTGATATATAACCAATTGGTGCATCTAACCATACATACAAAACCTTGCCATCCGCTTCTTTTAACGGAACCTTCACTCCCCAATCTAAATCACGGGTCATTGCTCTTGCACCTAATCCACCATCAATCCAACTGTTACATTGCCCCAAAACTTGGTTTCTCCAATCG
Source organism: uncultured Desulfobacterales bacterium (assembly GCA_964195485.1). GTDB lineage: Bacteria > Bacteroidota > Bacteroidia > Flavobacteriales_G > Salibacteraceae > CAJXZP01. The sequence goes on along the minus strand of CAXMPG010000132.1, from coordinate 7,107 downwards.
GCAGGAATATGTTGCTTTTCACCATCTAGCTCGCCAGAATTAATCCATTCTTTCAGCCATTGCTCATCACGATTCATTGGCAAATACCAATGTTTTGTTTTTCGCATTACCGGTGCTTTACCAGAAAGGGTTGAAACAGGGTTTATTAACTCTGTTGGACTTAAAGCCGAACCACATTTTTCACATTGATCTCCGTAGGCATTCTCAGAGCTACATTTGGGACATGTTCCAGTAACGTAACGATCCGCTAAAAACTGATTGTGTTCTTCATCATAAAACTGCTCCGACTCTTGGACCTCAAAAATATTCTTTTCTTCTAATTTCAAGAAAAAATCTGCCGCTGTTTCACGGTGTAATTCAGACGAAGTACGGTGATAAATATCAAAATCAATTCCGAAATCAGCAAAAGCTTGCTTGTTGATCCCGTGATATTTATCTACAATTTCTTGAGGCGTAATCCCTTCTTTTTTCGCACGTAAAGTAATGGCAGCACCGTGTTCATCAGACCCACAAACAAAAACTACATCTTCGTTATTCATTCGAAGATACTTCACATAAATATCTGCGGGTAAATAAGCCCCAGCAATATGTCCAATATGTAGTGGCCCATTTGCATATGGCAAGGCCGATGTAACTAAATGTCTTTTTGGAGATGTTGTCATTTATTGCGCGTTTGATTTAGCACGCAAATATAGCAGTAGGGACCCAAAATGTTACACCCCTATGCCTATATTTTAATATGTAAACCAAAAACTTAAAAAACGCTTTCTTTTAGGTTATATAATTCATTTGCAGTTTCCCACAGTTTGTTACGGTGATTAGGATGGGCAATATTTATCAATGCTTTAATACGTTGATGAATATTTTTACCAAAAAGATTGGCTACACCCCATTCTGTAACCACATAATGCACATGTGCTCTGGTAGTTACTACTCCAGCTCCTTCATGAAGCACTGCTACAATTCTACTAATTCCTTTATGCGTTTGTGAAGGTAATGCGATGATTGGCTTACCTCCCTCAGAAAGTGCTGCTCCTCTAATGTAGTCCATTTGACCACCCACACCAGAATACATTTTTGTTCCAATGCTATCCGCGCAAACCTGCCCGGTAATATCTACCTCAATAGCGCTATTTATAGCCACTACTTTAGGATTTTTTCTAATATTAGAAACATCATTTACCCATTCGGCATCCGCCATAAAGAACATGGGATTATCATCAATAAATTCGTAAAGCTTCTTTGAACCTAGCGCAAATCCACACGTGATTTTTCCTGGGTGCGTTTTCTTGTTTTTTCCGTTTATTACTCCACGATTAATCAAGTCTACAATTCCGTCTGAAATCATTTCCGAATGAATTCCTAAATCTCTATGATGTCTTAATTGCGCTAAAGCCGCATCTGGAATAGCTCCAATACCCATTTGTAAGGTAGAACCATCTTCAATCATTTCGGCAATAAATTTCCCTATTTGAACTTCCGCTTCCGTAGGAATTGGTTTCCCATGAGATGGCAAGGGAACATCAACTTCTACAAAACTGTCTAATTTAGAAATATGAATCACACCATCACCATGCGTTCTAGGCATTTGCTGGTTTATTTGCGCAATTACATATTTTGCAGAATCAACAGCTGCTTTTGTAGCTTCTACCGAAACCCCTAACGAGCAAAACCCATGTCTATCTGGTGGCGAAACCGAAATCAAAGCCACATCGATTTTCATTACTTTTCGCCTAAACATTAAAGGCACTTCACTTAAAAAACACGGAACATACGATGCATTTCCTTGTGTTTGAGTTGCCTTTCTCACATTCGGACCCACAAATAACGAGTTTACATGAAAGCTTTCACTGTATTTCTTATCCGCATATGGCGCATCACCTTCTATATGCAAGTGAATAATTTCAACCGCACGTAACTCGTCTGCCCTATTGGTTAACGCATTTATTAATATTTGAGGGGCAGCAGCTGCCGTATGGATGTAAACCCGGTCATTAGATTTAACTATTTTCAGTGCCTCTTTAGGCAATACAGCCGTATACATAATCTTAGTTTAGTCACCAAAGTTAGCTTAACAAGTCTATTCTAATACTGACTTTCACACTCCTTATACATTGATAAAAAGTTGGTTTTTACTGGATATCCTCCATATGAAAACCCTCTAAAAAGTTAATAATTGTTAGTCGAATGAAAACAATCCATTTATCAACGCGTTATTTGTTTAAAACTATTGCACTTCTATTTCAAAGGGTCCTTTATGATTCAGAAATTTGCAACACTTCAAAACGGTATAGATATGATCACAAAAAACATTTTCAACGGCTTAATTGCGCTCTTAATAACAACATCATTTACAGCATGTGTACCTGCAAAAAAAGTAAGTGAGATTACAGATAATTATGAAAAGTGTGAAGAAAACCGTAGTTATTTAGCGACTGAAAATGCGCGTTTAGAGAAATCGAATACCGAAAATGAGTTTGATTTAAAAAAAGCTACTGGAAAATTAGACCAGCTTGCTAAAGATACGGCTAGATTAGGTACCCAATACCGTAATTTACAATATCAACATAAAAAACTACAAGACTTAAATGCGGTAATTGTAGCTAAACAAGATGTGCTTAGCTCAGGTTCTAGAAAAGAAAACAAACAACTTTTAGAGCGTTTGTTACAAACTCAAGAAGACTTACAAGCTAAAGAAGACAGCTTGAAAATTTTAGCCTACGATTTAAAAGTGCAACAAGGTGAACTCAGTAAATTAAATACCGATTTACAATCTAGAGAGGCCCGTGTAAAAGAATTAGAAGATTTATTAGCCCAAAAAGATGCCGCTGTAAACCGATTAAAAAATCAAATGAAAGCCGCTTTAATTGGCTTTGCTGACAAAGGAATTACCGTAGAGCAAAAAAATGGAAGAGTATATGTTTCTATGGAAGCAGAATTGCTTTTTAGCAGTGGAAGTACAGCAGTAGGGGCAGAAGGGAAAAAGGCGGTTCTTCAATTAGCGAAAGCATTAGAAGGCCAAGAAGATTTAACCGTTTTAGTAGAAGGACATACCGATAGTGATAAAATGAGCGGCAAGGGAGCCATCAAAGACAACTGGGAATTATCTGCGGAAAGAGCCATGGCTATTGTGAGAATAATGCTTGCAAGCAGCGAATTAGACCCTACCATTTTAACGGCTGCTGGTAGAGGAGAATTCAATCCGATTGTTGCAAACGACAGTCCAGAAAACAAAGCTAAAAACCGTAGAATTGAAGTGATTTTAACACCTAATTTAGACAAACTTTTTGAAATTTTAGAAGAGGGCTCTTCTAAAAACACTCCAGTAGGCGAGTAACCATAATTTGTAATTGGAGTGCTGTCCAAACCTAGCACTCCAATTCTTTCTAACCCATATTTTCTGAGTGAAAGTTTACAATAAATCTTAATATTGTAACTCTCCAATGGAAACACCAGAACACATAAAAGAAATAGTTAAAAACCTGCCTAAAAAGCCGGGGGTTTACCGCTTTTATGATAAAGACAAAAAAATTCTTTACGTAGGAAAAGCCAAGTATTTAAAGAATCGGGTATCCTCCTATTTCAATAAAATCAAGTACGAAAACCATAAAACTAAACTCTTAGTTCGTAAAATTGACCACATCGAATACATTGTTGTAGAAACGGAGTATGAGGCGCTATTACTGGAAAACTCTTTAATTAAAAAGCACCAACCGCATTACAACGTTGCGCTGAGAGATGACAAAACCTACCCTTGGATTTGTATTAAAAAAGAGCCTTTCCCACGCGTATTTTCCACTAGAAACGTGATTAAAGATGGCTCTGAGTATTACGGCCCATATGCTTCTGTACGGATGATGCAAACAGTACTTAGCATCATTGGAAAACTGTATAAATTACGGACTTGCTCCTACAATTTATCGCAAACGAATGTGGCGAATAAAAAGTATCGACTGTGTCTAGAGTACCATATTGGTAATTGTTTAGGAGGATGTGAGAACAAACAATCAGAGTTTGATTACAATAAAAGCATAGCAGAAATCAGACATATTTTAAAAGGGAATTTGGGTGATTTAACCAAAGACCTAAAACTTACCATGACTGGATATGCGCAAGATTTGGAATTTGAAAAAGCGCAAGAACTCAAAGAAAGAATTGCTCTTTTAGAAAATTATCAAGCCAAGTCTACCGTGGTGAATTATAAAATTCATGATGTAGATGTGTTTAGTATTGTATCAGATAGTTATGCCGGATACGTGAATTTCTTAAAGATAAACAGTGGTGCCGTAGTTCAATTACACACGTTAGAAATCCGTAAAAAACTAGAAGAAACAGACGAAGAATTATTGGCAATGGGCATTGCTGAAATTCGTCAAAAATTTAAGAGTCAATCTAAAGAATTGTATTTATCAGAGCCCATTTCCGTAAAAATAGAGGGCTTAAATATCACCGTTCCTAAAATTGGCGATAAAAAGAAATTGATTGACATGTCGATTCGGAACGCCAAGTATTTTATGCTTGACCGTTACAAAGCCATGGAAAAAGTGGACCCAGAGAATCATCAAAACAGGGTGATGAAACAGGTTCAAAAAGATTTAAGACTTACTGAGCTCCCTACCCATATTGAGTGTTTTGATAACTCCAATATTCAAGGAGATTTTCCGGTGGCAGCCTGCGTGGTTTTTAAAAACGGGAAACCTTCTAAAAAAGATTACCGCAATTTCAATATCAAAACGGTAGTTGGGCCTGATGATTATGCTTCTATGGAAGAAGTGGTTCATCGCAGGTACGCTAGACTAATTAAAGAAGGTGAATCGTTACCACAACTTATTGTTATTGATGGAGGCAAAGGCCAACTTCATTCGGCTGTAAACAGCTTAGAACGCCTTGGTCTCATGGGTAAAGTAGCCGTTATTGGTATTGCTAAACGCTTGGAAGAAATTTATTTTCCCGGTGACTCCGTCCCTATATATTTAGATAAGCGCTCAGAGAGTTTGCGGATAATTCAGTTTCTAAGAAATGAAGCGCACCGTTTTGGAATTACCCATCATCGTAATCAAAGAAGTAAGTCTATTGTGAAAAGTGAGTTGCATGGTATTAAAGGAATAGGACCTAAAAACTCCCAAGAATTGTTGTCTAAAATTGGTTCTGTAAAACGAATCAAAGAATCCACTTTAGATGAACTTACAGTGATTGTTGGCGAAGCTAAAGCCAAAATTGTTTGGACACATTTTCAGGAAAAATAATTTAGGGATATACGGTTCTCGTTTTACCATTCCAGTAACCCACTTAACTTCTTAATGGTTCAAAAACTGTAAAGCTCTACCGTTTCAACATTAAGGAATAAAGTAACATGAAGAAAAAAAACACTTAGCTACCCTTAACTTCTTAATGTTTCAAAAAACATAAAACTCTATTGTTTCAACATTAAGGCATGAAGTAACATGAAGAAAAAAACCACTTAACTACCCTTAACTTCTTAATGTTTCAAAAAACATAAAGCTCTATTGTTTCAACATTAAGGCATAAAGTAACATGAAGAAAAAAAAACACTTAGCTACCCTTAACTTCTTAATGTTTCAAAAAACATAAAGCTCTACCGTTTCAACATTAAGGCATAAAGTAACATGAAGAAAAAAAACACTTAGCTACCCTTAACTTCTTAATGTTTCAAAACCAAAAGCCAACGATTACAACTTAAAAGCGTTAATAAAATAACCCAAATTACTTCTTATCCATTTCCACTACCCAAATACCACGTAACTGATTTACATCATAGCCGGTAGCATTATCGGTTGGATATAAAGAATCAATTTTAGCCAAAGTTCCTGGTTTGATTTGTTCGTTTGGTGCACCATGACATTGTAAACACATTTTGTTGGTAGTAATAGGATAATAAGCCACCATTTTACCATCTATTTCTTGTACTTTAGGCTTGATTTTTTGGCCATTCGTTAACGCTTCTTTACCTGCTTTAATATAAGCTAAGTCCATCTGATTAGCCTGATTAATTTCATTTCTAGGTTGATCAGAAACACGTTTAACCCCTGCATGTAATCGCACCGCCATACTATCTGTGAGTGAAAAAGCACGCTCATTACAAAATGAAACTGCGTTCTCTGTTCCGGTATTTTTAATGGCTCCTTTTAAGTTTTTTCCTAAAACCGCTTTGGTAGATAACGCAAATTTCTTACCCAACTCAACGTAACTCATTTTAGAATCATCCGCTTTATATTTCCGTTTTTCCGCTTGAAATGATTCTGTATACCATTCCATATTCTCAATCCCTGATTGATAAATGTAAGTTCCAATTTGCGTCAATTCTTCTGCAGAAAACTCAAACTTAGGCATTATTCCATACGCTGGTGCTGCATGTTTTATGATGGCAAGATCTGCACTCGGATTCCCAACAAAAGCAGTAAACCGAGCAATAAAATCTTCTTTAGAATCTGTTTCGTTTAAATACGCTTGCTTTATCTCAGCCATGGTAGGCGCCACTTTGTTTTGCATATTAGCATTAGGACTGTGGCAAGAAAAACAAACAGTTTCTAACTGTTGAAACCCTCTAGCTAAATCTGGTGTTAATTCTTTCATTACAGGATTTTGCAAGGGTTTTTCTATCTTATTAGTCGATTCATTTTGACCACAACTACTAAGTAATAAAACCGAAACTGTTAAAGCGCTAATTAATTTAATCATCAAAAAAAGTTTAATAGATTGATTTGTTTGCGGCAAATGTAACTGTTTCAATACGGGTTAATCTGTAACAATCCTCACGATTTAATCTGGTACAACAATTGCTTTCCATTACCCATGAATTCAACACTACAAAAGCCTATTTCCATGAAATCATTAAGCTACATCTTGCCCATTATATTGCTTTTTAGTTCTTGCAGTCCACGTGTTATGCGAACCATTCCATTAAGTAAAACCCAAAACATCACTTTAGGAGTTGAAAATACTACTAGCTTGAATCCAGGAATGTCGTTCAAAATAAAGGCCACTGTAACCCTAGATGATGGTAAAGTTTACACTACACATCCTAGCCAAACAGACCATCGACTGTTGTATTGGGATGATATTTACGTGGAGGTAATTAATGGCACA